>NZ_JAPDPC010000004.1 GCF_026283945.1 Dyella humicola | reverse complement strand
CGCCACCGAAACGCTCGGCGCCAACCTTCGTCAGCGCGGCCGTCAGCGTCGTCTTGCCGTGGTCCACGTGACCAATCGTGCCGACGTTGACGTGCGGCTTGGTGCGTTCGAATTTACCCTTTGCCATACGCCTAAAACCCCGATGGAGTCAGATGATGAAAACTGGAATGATACCCGCGGACCGCGGTGAGATGGTGCTCATGACTGGAATCGAACCAGCGACCTCTTCCTTACCAAGGAAGTGCTCTACCGACTGAGCTACATGAGCACGAAACAAAACACCTAAGACGACTTCAATGGAGCGGGAGACGGGGATCGAACCCGCACCATCAGCTTGGAAGGCTGAGGTTCTACCATTGAACTACTCCCGCCTGGAGAAACAGCCTTACGCGGAAATCGTCTGGTGGAGGGAGGTGGATTCGAACCACCGAAGGCGTAAGCCAGCAGATTTACAGTCTGCCCCCGTTGGCCGCTTGGGTATCCCTCCAACAAAGAACGGCTATTGTGTGGATGAGCCCCTTGGCTGTCAACACCTGCCGCGGGATTTTCAGCGTTTTTCCGCGATTATTTTGCCGGCAGCGCGACCTTACCCCGTGCACTGCCCAACCAAACCGACATTCCAGCGAAAGCTGGGATGACGAGCAAGAGCGCACCTAGATGCTCTGGGCAGCGTGCGTATCCACCAGCTGCTCCATCTCCTTGGACAACTCCATCAGCTTCATGGCCTGCTGCTGCAGGCGTTGCTCGTTGGTGTCGCGCGGCAACCAGCTGGGCACCGGCGTCGGCTTGCCCTCCGGGGCGTCCAGCGCCACGAACACCATCACGCAACTGGTGGCCAGATGGTGCTCATCCTTGCGCAGGTCGCGCGCCAGCACGTCCACCGCCATGTGCATGCTCGAACGCCCAGTATGGATCAGGCGGGCCCGCACGGTGACCAGGTCGCCAATCAGGATGGGCGCCACGAACTGGATGCCACTGACCGAGGCCGTGACGCAATAAGCCCCACTCCAGGCCACCGCGCAGGCATAGCCGGCCTGGTCGATCCACTTCATCACCATGCCGCCGTGCACTTTGCCGCCGAAATTGACATCGGTGGGCTGGGCCAGGAAACGGAAACTGACTTCGTGCTGCTTTCCAGGCATGGGTTGCGTACTCCAATGGGCGCTGGTCGATAGCCGTCGATTATGCGCCCGCGACGGAATGGCGCGATAGGGAACCCGAGCACTCAGCCCCGATGTCGGGCATGCCGCGCCGCGCCTACCCGATAAATCATCGGCACACTGACAATCGCGTCGGCAGGCCGCTTTGCCGCCGCATTGGGCTCGAAACCCAGACTCAGATAGACCGGCACGGCCCCGATGGCCGCATTCAAAGTGAAGAAGCGCGTGCCCGCCCGCCGAATGCTGTCGCGCATGAGGCGATGCCAAAGCTTTGTGGCAACGCCCTGCCCCTGGTAGCGCGTACCCACAAACAGCTGGAAGACGTGACTGTCGTCGCGAATGGCGGCGGTGCCGACCAGGACGTCGTTGACGAAGGCGAGATGAAAACGCTGGCCTGCATCGATCTTTTGCCGAATGGATCTGGCCGTCATGCCCGCGAGTATCAGCGCCGCTGCCTTGGCGCTCTGCCTGGGAAGAATCCAGCGTCGGGTGACGCGTCGGGCGAGCACGCCAATGGCGCGAGCGTCATCCGGTCGACCAAGCCGAAAATGCACGTTCATCGTCATCGCGTGATCTCAAGAAGCCTCATCACCCGCTCCACCACCTACCCTGCGGACACCGCCTACGAATCTAAATTTGAGCGTGCCTGACGTCGAGTCTAAATGAGCCCCGCGCAACGGCGTTGTCGAAATTGGCCGATGCGCCTTTCAGACTTATCCGACATCACCAAGAACATTTCATGCGTACTGTCTGTGCCTCTTAACCAGAACCTAACCTAGGAAAGGTGTTGTATGAGGCTCGGAGAAAACAAACTGTGTGCGTCGGTGCGTCTGGCGTTGTCGCTGGGTGTGCTTGCAGCAGGCACTTATGGCACAGCTGCTTTCGCACAGGACGGATCCTCGGATCACGCCAAGAGCAAGACGCTGGAAACGGTCACCGTGACCGGTTCGCTGATTCGCCGCGTCGATGTCGAGACGGCCAGCCCGGTCGTCACCATCGATCGCGCCCAGATCCAGGCCACCGGCAAGCAGACGCTGGGCGATCTAGTGCAGCAGTTGCCGGCGATGACCGGCGGTAACGTCAACCCGCAAACCAATAACAGTGGCGGTACTGGCGGTTCGACCATCAACCTGCGCGGCCTGGGGTCCAAGCGCACGCTGATCCTGATCGATGGCCAGCGCCTGCTCAGTAAGGATCCGAATGCGATTCCGGCCGACGCGATCGAGCGCATCGAAGTGCTGCCGACCGGCGCCTCAGCGACCTACGGTTCGGATGCCATCGGCGGCGTGGTCAACTTCATCCTGCGCAAGAACTACCAGGGCGCCACCTTCACCGCGAACGTCGGCCAGTCCGATCGCAACGACGGTGAACAGAGCGGCTACACCTTCACTTTCGGACAGACTTCCGACAAGGGAAGCATCATGGCCGGACTGAACTACAACAAGCAGGATGGCGTGCTGTCAGGTAACCGCGACTTCTCCAGGAATGCGCTCAGTCTTTCCGGTACACAGGTCAGGGTGGGTGGCTCCTCCAACACCCCGTATGGTCACATCCAGCTTCCTACGGACTTCAAGGGGCTCTTCCCAGGCGGCTGTAGCTCCTCTGGCTACATAACCCTGAATCCGGGCGGCAATAGTCAGGTTGTTACACCGGCCAACTACCATTGCTATGGCAATGCCGACAAGTACAACTACGCCGCGGTCAACCTGATCATGACCCCGCAGGAGCGCACCGGTGGCTTCATCAACGGTGACTACCACCTGGGCGACCACGTCACGGCCTACGTGGATGCTGTCTATCAGAAGACCTCGGCCAATTTTCAGCTAGCGCCGGCTGTCTACGGCACCGGCACGGGCGTCGTGGTTGCCTCCGACAACGCGTTCAACCCGTTCGGCGCCACCTATCAGACGCCCGTCGCGGCAACAGATCAGAGGTTTGGCTCCCGTCTGGTCACAGGTGGTGTGCGCGCAGCCTTCACTGGCAGGACGGACGCCCAAATCAACACGGGCTTCAAGGGTGATTTCACCGTCTGGGACAAGAACTGGAACTGGGATGTTGGCTTCAACTACGGCCACCAGAGCCAATCCATCACGACTACAGGCCTGGCTGACCAGAGCAAGTTGTACACAGGCTCCTCAACCAGGAATCCGGATGGAACCGCGTTGTGCCCGCCCGGCACCGATCCGGTTGCCTGCCAGTTCAATCCATTCGACATCCACGCGCCGGGTAGCATCGCGGCGATCAAGGCCGCCAGCACCGCAGCCCCGTCGAATATCTACACGATCCAGAAGACTTGGCATGCCGGCCTGAGCGGTGAACTGTTTAGCCTGCCGGCGGGCGCTGTGCAGTTGGCCGGTGGTTTTGAATATCGCAAGGACTACCAGCACTCGGTGCCGTCGCCGCAATTGGTGGTCGATCCCTCCACCGGTAGCTGCGTTTTGGGCAGCCAGTGCCTCAGCGCCGTGCAAGGTGGCTACAGCACCAAGGATCTGTATGCGGAAACGCTGATTCCGGTGCTCGCCGGACTGCCTGGCGTGCAGTCACTGAACCTCATCATTGGTGATCGTTATTCGCGTATCCAGGGTTTCGGCAGCACCAACAATTTCAAGTTTGCGATGGAATACAAGCCATTCGACGACTTGCTGTTGCGCGGCACCATGCAGGACGTATTCCGTGCCCCGTCGCTGACCGAGCTGTACGCTTCTGGCTCTGATGCGCCGATGATCCATACTGATCCGTGTACCGGTTACAGGGGAGCACCTGCTGGTTCACCGCTAGCCTTGGCTTGCCAGAATGTACCGATCGACGGCTCGTTCACGAACACGAACGCTGTTGAACGCAACCAGGCCGGCACGATCGTGCAGGGTGCGCGTGTGGCGGGCATACCGATCAAGCCGGAGCACGGCAAGTCTTACGATTTCGGCCTGGTGTACAGCCCGTCGTACATTCCTGGCCTGTCCACGACCGTCGACCTCTGGCGCGTGAACCTCCAAGACACCATCACCACGGTGGGCCTACAGAGCCTGCTCAATGTTTGCGCCGCGGGTGCGACCCAGTATTGCCAGTTCATCGCTCGCGATGCCACGGGCCAGATCTCGCCAGCCACGATTGAGCCGGTAGCAAACCTTGGCTCCATCAACACCAGTGGTATTGACTGGTCGGCGAACTACAAGCTGCCGCAGTTCTCCTTCGGCCAGATCAACGTTGGCGTCAGTGCGACCTATCTGAAGTACTACAACCAGGATACGGCACCTGGCGTTGCGGCCGCAGACATCTACAGGAATGCGGGTCACGTCTTGCCGTATGGCTCGGCGGCCTCAGCGGCCTGTCCGGATAATTCCGGTGTCTGCTTGTTCCCACGCTGGCGTGGGCAGGGTTTTGTGAACTGGCAGGAAGGTGGCTGGAGTGCTCAGTGGCGCATGCGCTACATCGGCCGCTTCCAGAACGGTGGTGCGGCCGGTTCGCCGCAGGACAGCTACCCGGACGGCAATTCAGGCACGATCCTCAAGTACGGCTCGACGATCTACAACGACGTCTCACTCGGCTACAACATCGCACCGATTAGTACGCGCGTGGACTTTGGCGTGAACAACCTGTTCGACAAGCAGCCGCCCATGCTGTACGCGAACAACACGCTCAACGCCAACACCGACCCGAGCGACTTCGACCTGATGGGTCGTTACTGGTGGGCTCGCGTGACGGTCAAGTTCTAACTCACAAGCAACTAGCGTCAAAACTAGAAGGGCCGCGTGAATAATTCACGCGGCCCTCTTTTTTTTCGGCTGGCGATTCGCTCGAGCTCCCAAGCCATGCCCTCCCATTGCGAGGCCGCCGTGGCTGTCGGACAGCGGATGGCGGCTTGGGTGATGTCGACTCAGACGTTGAACAGGAAGTGCAGCACGTCGCCGTCCTTGACGATGTAGTCCTTGCCTTCCTTGCGCAAACGACCCGCCGCGGCGGCGCCGGCCTCGCCCTTGTACTGGATGAAGTCGTCGTAGGAGACGGTTTCCGAACGGATGAAGCCGCGCTCGAAATCGGTGTGGATCACACCGGCGGCCTGTGGCGCGGTGAAGCCACGCTTGATCGTCCAGGCGCGCACTTCCTTCACGCCAGCGGTGAAGTAGGTCTGCAGGTTCAGCAGCTTGTAGCCCGCACGGATCACGCGATTGAGGCCTGGCTCGTCGAGGCCCAGGTCCTTGAGGAATTCATCGCGGTCGGCGTCGTCGAGTTGCGCCATCTCTTCTTCGATGGCGGCACAGACCGGCACCACTTCGGCGCCTTCGGTGATCGCGCGTTCGCGCACGGCATCAAGATGATGGTTGTTCTCGAAACCGTCTTCGCGCACGTTGGCGATGTACATCAGCGGCTTGAGCGTGAGCAGGAACAGATCGCGCACCAGCGCCTTCTCTTCCTCATCCAGACCCAGGCTGCGTGCCGACTTGCCTTCGTTGAGGCCGGCGGCGAGCTTCTGCAGCACCGGCTTCTTGGCCTGTGCCTCCTTGTCGTTGGCCTTGGCCGCGCGCTCGGCACGGTTCAGGGCCTTTTCCACGGAGTCCAGATCAGCCAGCGCCAGCTCGGTGTCGATGGTTTCGATATCGGCGATCGGATCGATCTTGCCGGCGACGTGCACGATGTCACCGTGCTCGAAGCAACGCACGACGTGAGCGATGGCATCCACTTCGCGGATATGCGCGAGGAATTTGTTGCCCAGGCCCTCGCCCTTCGACGCGCCCGCCACCAGGCCGGCGATATCGACGAACTCCACCGCGGTAGGCACCACCTTTTGCGGATTGACGATGTCCGACAGCGCCTGCAGGCGCGGATCGGGCACGGGCACCACGCCCACGTTCGGCTCGATCGTGCAGAACGGGAAATTGGCCGCAGCGATACCCGCCTTGGTCAGCGCGTTGAACAGGGTGGACTTGCCGACGTTAGGCAGGCCGACGATGCCGCATTTGATGCCCATGGGGACTCCGGAAAACTGAAAGCTGGGGAAAGGTGGTGGGTCGCGTGGCGAACGAAATCAGGCGGCGGTGTTTAGCCGGGCGCCTTGTTCCCGTTGCCGCGTTCGCCATTCACTCCTCCCGGGGTATGTAGGTGTTGCATGGCCTTGTCGAACTGGCCGTCGACCGCCAGCGGCAGCACATCGAGTGCGCGCGCAATGCCATCGACGATGGCGTCCTCATCCTTCACGGATGGGCGACCAAGCACCCAAGGCGTCACCTTGTCTTTGTGGCCGGGATGGCCAATGCCAACCCGCAGGCGATGAAATTTCGCGTGACCGAGATGCATCACGATGTCGCGCAGGCCGTTCTGGCCACCATGACCGCCATCGAACTTCAGGCGTACGGTACCGGGATCGAGGTCCAGCTCATCGTGAGCGACCAGGCATTCTTCCGGCTCGATCTTGTAGTAGCGCAGCGCCGAAACGACGGCGATGCCACTCTTGTTCATGAAGGTGGAGGGCTTGAGCAGCCAGACCGACGAGCCACCGATGCGGACCTTGCAGGTCTCGCCATGCAGCTTGCCGTCGAAACCGAAGCGCTCGCCCTGCCCTGACGCCAGGGCGTCAACAAACCAGAACCCGGCGTTGTGCCGGGTTCGGAGATAGTCGGCACCGGGGTTACCCAGTCCGACAATGAGGCGCAGTCCCGCCATAAAACGCAGCAAGCTCGCGTGCGGTCCGCACCCGACGTGGGTGCGGACCGCTGCGACTTACTTCTTGGGAGCCGGGGCGGCCGGTGCGGCAGCAGCCTCACCTTCAGCCGGAGCGGCCTCAACCTCTTCCTTCACCGTGTTGGCGGTGACGACAGCGGTGTCGTGGTCGGCGCCCAGGTGCAGCGCGACGATCTCCACGCCCTTCGGCAGCTTGAGCTCCGACAGGTGGATGATGTCGCCCGGCTTGACGTCGGCCAGGTCGAGTTCGATGAACTCCGGCAGATCCTTCGGCAGGCAGGAGATTTCCACTTCGGTCAGGTTGTGCGAGATCACCACGCCCGAGGTCTTGGCGGCAGCCGACTTTTCCTGGTTCAGGAAGTGCAGCGGCACGCTGATGCGGATGGCGGCGTTCTCGTCGACGCGCAGGAAGTCCATGTGCAGCATCTGCATCTTGAATGGATGCTTCTGCCAGTCACGCACCAGCACCTTTTGCACCTTGCCGTCGACGTTCAGGTCGAGCACGGAGGAGAAGAACCACTCGTGCTTGGCGGCGAGCAGAATGGTGTTGTGCTCGATCTGGATGCTCTCCGGAGCCGAACCGGCACCGTAGACAACAGCAGGCACAAAGCCGGTGTGACGCAGGCGGCGGCTCGCACCTTTCCCCTCGTCCTTACGGCTTAGAGCCTTGATTTCATGAGTCGTGGCCATTTCAGTATTGCCTTCAGTTAAAGAAGCCGCCTCGCGGCAGCCCAGGTGACTCCCCCGCGACCAGAGGAGTCATAAAACGGTGACAGGCAAACGCGCCCGCCACCCGAAACTCAATCGACGTACAGCGAACTCACCGACTCGCCAAAGGCGATGCGGCGGATCGTTTCAGCCAGCAACTCGGCGACCGAGAGCTGACGGATCTTGGCGCAGGCCTGCACTTCCGGGCGCAGCGGCAAGGTATTGGTGACCACCAGCTGGTCGAGCTGGGAGCCTTCGATATTGCTGATGGCGGCGCCGGACAACACCGGGTGCACGCAGTACGCCACCACCTTGCGGGCGCCGCGCTCCTTCAGAGCTGCCGCTGCCGCGCAAAGCGTACCGGCGGTGTCGACGATGTCGTCCACCAGCACGCAGGTCTTGCCATCGACGTCGCCGATGATGTTCATCACGGTGGCCACGTTCGCCTTCGGACGACGCTTGTCGATGATGGCCAGGTCAGCATCATCGAGGCGCTTGGCCATCGCACGGGCGCGCACTACGCCACCGACGTCCGGACTGACCACGATCAGGTCGTCCATGCTGTGGTTGCGCCAGATGTCCGCCAACAGCACCGGCGAGGCATACACGTTGTCCACCGGGATGTCGAAGAAGCCCTGGATCTGATCGGCGTGCAGGTCCACCGTCAGCACGCGATCCACACCCGCGGTACCGATCATGCGGGCCGCCAGCTTCGCCGTGATCGGCACGCGCGCCGAGCGCGGGCGACGATCCTGACGGGCGTAGCCGAAGTAGGGCATCACCGCGGTCACGCTGGCCGCCGAGGCGCGCTTGAGCGCGTCCACCAGCACCAGCAGCTCGAACAGGTTCTCAGCACTCGGCGCGCCGGTGGGCTGGAGCACGAACACTTCCTGGCGGCGGACGTTCTCTTCGATCTCCACCTGCGATTCGCCGTCGCTGAAGCGACCGACCAGCGCCTTGCCCAGGGGCACGCCAAGACGCTGGGCGACATCCTCAGCGAGCGCACGGTGCGCATTGCCGGTGAAGAGCATCGGGCCGGACGTATCGACTGTCATTTGTTTAAACCTGAGCCATTGTGTGGAATGGCTGGGGCGGCAGGATTCGAACCTGCGCATGCGGGAATCAAAATCCCGTGCCTTAACCAGCTTGGCGACGCCCCAGTATCACTGGATTTTTCTGTTACTTGCCTGCCCTGCCGACACCGCGGTGGCGCGCCAGGGTCACATGCAGCGTAGACGTGTTCACCCCCATGGCCACATGGGCCGTAAAGCGGGGAGGACAACGTTCCGCTACGGCTTCGGCACGCTCTGGGGACTCCGTCTCCAGGAACACACACGCACCGCTGCCGGAAAGCCTTGCCCGGCCGAAGCCGCCGAGCCAGTCCAGCGCCGCCGCCACGCGCGGATGACGCGCGCGGACTACGGGGGTGAACGTGTTCTCGACTGTTTCGCCCGAAGCAAAGGATGAAATTGTGGCTGGCGGAGCATTTCGTGTCAATTCAGGCGCTTGAAAAAGTGCCGAAGTAGGCACGTGTTCATGGGGCTCAAGCACCACATACCAGGACCGTGGAAGGGCCAGCGGCGTCAGTTTTTCGCCTATGCCCTCAGCCCACGCTGAACGACCGCGCACGAAGACAGGCACGTCCGCACCCAGCTGGCGGCCCAGGTCGGCCAGCTCGTCCTCGCCCAGCCCCGCCCCCCACAGCCGGTTCAAAGCCACCAGGACGGTGGCTGCATCGGAGCTACCACCGCCCAGCCCGCCACCCATGGGGATACGCTTGACCAGCTCGATATCCGCGCCGACGCCAACGGGTGCATGCGGCTGCAGCAAGCGGGCGGCGCGAACCACCAGGTCGTTGTCAGCGGGCACCTCCGGCACGTCGGTGAGACGGTGAACCTCGCCGTCGTGGCGCACACGCAGCGAGATTTCGTCGCCCCAGTCGAGCAGTTGGAAGACCGTCTGCAACTCGTGATAGCCATCGGCTCGACGGCCGGTGATCCGAAGGAACAGATTCAGCTTGGCAGGAGCCGGCCACACGGACCATTCACCCGGCGTCAGCGGCGCCAACGGACGGCTCATGAACACGCGCAGGTCATCGGGAAACCCATTTTCGCGATCGCGTTCGCGGGCAAAGCCAAACCGCGGATCATCCTTGTCGACCGCGGCGAAACCGTGTTTTGCATAGAAAGGCGCATTCCACGGCACATCCGCCAGCGTGCCGAGATCGACCCGGTGATAGCCGGCCGCCCTCGCCCAGGCGCAAGCATGCTCAAGCAGGGCTGCGCCGATGCCGCGCTGGCCGTGAGACGGCAACACATCCATCTCGGCAATACCCATCGCATCGCCGCCCTCTTCCGCATCCAGCCACACGAAACCGACCGGCTCGCCGGAGCCGATGACCGCCGCCCATACCAGGCCGCGGGCAATCGCCTCGCGCAACACCTCGGGTGGCACCGATACGCGCCGATACGACGGCCACGCCCGATGGCCACGGAACAGCTCCACCGCGGCGCGCTCGATAGCGCAAAGAGCATCAACGTGGTCGAGATGGGCGCGCTCGATATGGAAGGTCATAAGTAAGACTTTGGCGTTCTCCCCCTCTCCTGCGGGGGGAGAGGGAAAAGCACGGTCACTGGATGCTCCACGACTCCACCGACAGCCTCACCTTGTACGGCGGGTTTTCGGCGAACACCTTGGTCGGCACGGCCGGTTTGCGCGTCGTGTCCCAGCCGGGGTAGCTGACGCTCCAGCCATCCTGGGTCAGTTGCGTCGGCAGCCCATCGTCACCGAACTTCAGCTCGGCCGGGCCACTATCCGCGCGCAGGCCAAGCACCCAGGCGCGCAGATCATGCAGGGGCACATGCCAGCCCAGCACGTTCTGCACCAGCGATTCCGCGTCCGGACTGCGCTGGGGGCCGCCCTCCACCCCTTCCAACAGCGCACCATCGGGCGTCACGCTGAGGCGGAAGCTCTTGCTGCCCACCGGGCCATGCACTTCGAATTGGTAGCTGTCGCCGTTCTGGGTCCAGGTCAACGTGCCGCTGCCGCCCCGGCTTTTGCCATCAACCACACCGGACACGCCGAGCTTGCCCTGCAGGACCCAGTGATCGGCATTGGCCAGCAGGTGCTCGCGGGCTCGCTGCTGGTCGAGCAGGACGGCATAGTCAACCTTGGGTGCCGCGGGACGGACCTGCTCCCGAGGGGCGCAGGCAGCGAGCAGCAGCGGCAACGCTACCGCCATCAGTCGAATCGGAAGCTTCATGGATTGAGGCGCTTGAGAGTGTTGTGGAGGTTGGCGCTTTGCGGGTCGATCTTACGCACTTCGTCGAACACGCGCCGCGCGTCCTCCTGGCGCCCCTGCTTCCACAGCACCTCGCCAAGGTGCACGCCGACATCGGCGTCCTTATTGGCCTGCCAAGCACTGCGCAGGGTGGTCTCGGCTTGGTCCAGATGGCCTAGCCTGTATTGCAGCCAGCCCCAGGAGTCCTGGATGGCGGGATCGTTCGGCCGCGCCGCGCGAGCCGTTTCAATCAGCCTTTGCGCCTCGGACAGGTCGCGATTGGCATCGGCCAGCGTGTAGCCGAGCGCGTTGATGGCGTCGGTGTCGTCCGGCTTGAGCTCCAACAGGCGCCGAAAGTCCGTGACCGCCTGGTCGACCTGACCCTCCTCGGCGTAGGCCAAGCCCCGCCCGTACAGTAACGACGGATCATCGGGCATCACCTGCAGCGCCCGACTGAAGGCATGCTCAGCCTGCGTGTACTGCTGCTCATCCATATACAACTCGGCGTCCGCCTCGTACGCGCGGCGCAGCAGCGCCGGCTGATCGAGGTAGTCGGTCTGCATCTGTGCCAGCTGCTCGTGGGCCTCGGCGCTGCGACCGGTGGCCTGCAGCAGCACGGCGCTGCGCAGGTCCGCATCGAAGGCGTGCTCGTCGTCATCGGGCACTTCGCCGTACCACTTCAGCGCTTCCTGCTTGTGGTCCAGCATTTCGGCGAGCTGGCCCAGCAGATAGGCGCTGCTTTTCTGCAGCTCTTTGGGCGAACGCTGCAACTGGTTGTACAGGCGCGTCAGCGTCTTGGTGTCGTTGCTGCGGGCGGCCAGCGCCGCGCGCAAGGCATAGGTGTCGGCATCCTGCGGACCGCTGTCCAGCAAGCGGGCGGCGCCCGCATCGTCGCCGCTCTGCCCAAGCAAGGTCGCGTAGGCGAGGCGCAGCCGAGTGTTCTTCGGATCCTTGGCCAACGCCTTGTCGAACAGCACTTTGGCGCCCGCCTTGTCGCCATTGCGGAACTTCATCTGGGCGGCCCAGGCATAGGTTTCCGCCGTGCCGAAGCGCTTCATGGCCGCATCGGCTATCTGCTGTGCATACGCATGGCGCTCCAGCTTGTCGCCGAGTTCGCTCATGGCCAGCCAGGCCTGCGGATCGGGCGGCAGTCGTTGCGGCGTTGCCACGGCCTCCAGTAATTGAGCGGCCTGGGCGGCGTCGCGACTGCCCAGCAGCACCCGGCCGAATTGGCGCCAGGCATCCGGATCGCCACTGCTGACCAGCAGCTCAAGCTGCCGCTGTGCCTCGTCTGTATTGCCTTGAGACAGCGCCAGCTCGGCCCGCGCCTGGGCCAACGGCCCTGACTTGGCGCCCAGGGCCTTCCAACGCGCGATGGCTGTTTCTGCGGCAGGCACATCGCGCACGGCGATGGCCAACGCCGCCGCCTGCTCGGCCACGCGAGGGTCGCTGGAGAGCATCATGGCGCGGCTATAGGCGGCCGATGCCCCCTTGAGATCGGTATGGGTCAGCGCCATCTCGCCAGCCATCAGCTGGGCCACGAGATCGTGGTCCGCGTCAGACGTCGCCACCACCATGTGATTCAGCGGCTGCGCGGGGGCGGCCGAGCCCCGGGCAGGCTTGCCAAGTGCCATGGCACAGCCAGCCAGCGTCAGCACCACCATCCCGCTCGCCGCAAAATGCCGCAGTTGCTTGAACTTGGACCACCTGCTCAGCACACTATTCTCCGCTCATCCGTCTGTTACGGCCGCTGTTACTCTAGAACGACCGGTGCTAACCCCTAGTTTACGCCGCCGGATGCTTCCCGCCTCGAATCGCCCTCAACCATGACGCTGATCGCCCTCGGGCTCAATCACCTCACCGCACCGGTCACCCTGCGCGAACAAGTGGCATTCGACGCGGAGGCCACCGCCGCCGCGCTGCAGGCGCTCGCCCGTGAACCCGGCGTGGAAGAGGCGATGATCCTCTCGACCTGCAACCGTACCGAACTCTACGTGAGCGTCACGGCAGGCGCTGAAGGCGTTCCCCAGGCATGGCTCAGCCGGCACCATCAGCTGACTGCGAACAAGTTGGATGAGTTCCTGTATCGACACGATGAAGATGCCGCGGTCCGCCACATGTTCCGGGTCGCCACCGGGCTGGACTCGATGGTGTTGGGTGAGCCGCAGATCCTGGGCCAGGTGAAGGACGCGTACCAGCAGGCGCGCGATGCCCAGGCACTGCGCGCACCCATGGAGCGCCTGCTGCAACATACGTTTGCGGTCGCCAAGCGCGTACGCACCGATACGCGGATCGGCGCGCATACCGTCTCGGTCGCCTTCACCGCCGTGCGCCTGGCCGAACAGGTGTTCGCCGACCTGCGAGATGCCTGCGTGCTGCTGATCGGCGCTGGCGACACCATCGAGCTGGCCGCGCGCCACTTGGTGGACAAGCGCGTACGCAAACTGATCGTCGCCAACCGTACGCTGGAGAACGCACAGGAACTGGCCAGTCGCCATGGCGGCTATGCCATCTCGCTGCAGGATCTCCCGCAACATCTTGCTGATGCCGACATCGTCATCAGCTCCACCGCCGCACGCCAGCCGGTGGTGACGCATGCGATGGTGGAGAAGGCGATCGCCACGCGCCGGCGCAAGCCGATGTTCATGGTGGACATCGCCGTGCCGCGCGACATCGAACCGTCGGTCGGCGAGCTGGGCGATGTCTTCCTCTACGGCATCGACGATCTGCGCCAGGTGATCGACGACAACATTCGCTCGCGCCAAGCCGCTGCCCGCGAAGCCGACGCCATCATCGACCTCCAGGTCGAGCGCTATATGGCCTGGCGTCGGGCGCTCACCGTGCACAACCCCGCGGTGGACATGCGCCAGCACGCCGAAAGCTACCGCGACGAAGTGCTGGAAAAAGCCCGGGCCATGCTGGCGCGCGGCAAATCGCCCGACGAGGCGCTGGCCTTTCTCGCCAATACGCTCACCAACAAGCTGCTGCATCATCCCAGTGCCCGTCTGCGCGATGCCGCGTTGAGTGGCGACATGGAACTGTTGCACGCGGCGGGCCGCCTCTACGGCCTGGGCGAAAAATCGGAAGTGGGCGACGACAAGTGAGAAACGAGTAGATGCGCTGATCCACGCGTTACGCTTAGCGCCCTTGCTTGTCCTCACCTCGACCTACTCGCCGCTGCCCTATGACCCCATCGATCCGCCGCAAGCTCGAATCCCTCGCCGAACGCCATGAGGAGATTGGCCTGTTGCTGGCGCAGCCTGATGTGCTCGCCGACAACAACCGCTTTCGCGAGCTGTCGCGCGAATACGCACAGCTCGAGCCAGTGACGGCTTCGCTGCACGAGCACGATCAGGCCGAGCGCGAACTCATCGAAACGCGGGCCATGCTCGACGACCCCGAAATGCGCGATATGGCGCAAGACGATATCGGGCGACTGGAAGCGCGCCTGGTGTCTCTGGACGACGAGCTGCAAATCCTGCTGCTACCCAAGGATCCGCGCGACGAAGCGAACCTGTACCTCGAAGTACGCGCCGGCACCGGCGGCGACGAGGCCGCCATCTTCGCGGGCGACCTGTTCCGGATGTATACGCGCTTCGCCGAGCGTCGCCGCTGGCATGTCGAAGTGCTCAGCGAGAATCATGGCGAGCACGGCGGCTACAAGGAAGTGGTGGCCCGCATCGAAGGCAAGGGCGCGTATTCCCGGCTGAAGTTCGAGTCGGGCACGCATCGCGTGCAGCGCGTGCCGGAAACCGAGTCGCAGGGGCGTATCCATACCTCGGCCGCCACGGTGGCGATCCTGCCCGAGATGGACGAGATCGACGACATCGAGATCAATCCGGCCGACCTCAAGACCGACACGTTCCGCGCCTCGGGCGCCGGCGGCCAGCACGTCAACAAGACCGACTCGGCCATCCGCATCACCCACCTGCCCACCGGCATCGTGGTCGAATGCCAGGATGAGCGCAGCCAGCACAAGAACCGCGCCCGCGCGCTGAGTCTGCTCAAGGCGCGCCTGCTGGACGACGAGCGTAGCCGGCAGGCTGCCGTGCAGGCCGAATCGCGGCGCCTGCAGGTGGGCTCGGGTGATCGCAGCCAGCGCATCCGCACCTATAACTTCCCGCAGGGGCGCATTACCGACCACCGCATCAACCTCACGCTGTACCGACTTCCCGAGGTGTTGCAGGGCGATCTGGACGAACTGGTGGATACGCTCACGCGCGAACACCAGGCCGACGAGTTGAAAGCACTCACGGCCGGCTAAGAGCCCGCTCCAAAGCCCGCGCCGGGACATGAAACAGGCTCTAAACAGCATTAATTGATCACTCCCGGATTGGCAGCCGCGGCTAGCTGCGTTAGCGTGGGCGGATGAATGATCTCTTCTCCCCCTCTTCCCAGGCGCTGACACAGCAAATCGTCAACCAGCTGGAGCTCGGCGCCTTCGCCGATGCTGAGCACGCTGCCGCTCAGGCGCGCGAGCAATTCCCTGAAGACGCTGAGCTGGCTCGCCTGCAAGGCATCGCCCTGCTGCAGCTGCAACGCCCCGCCGAGGCGCTCCGCGTGCTCGAACAGGCGGCACGGATCGCGCCGCAGAACATTGAAGTGCAATGCAACCTGGCCACCGTGCAACTGGCCAACGGCCATGCCGACGACGCCATTGAACGGTTGCGCGCCGCATTACGGCTAGCGCCTGGCAACCCCGCCGTGCTGCTGGGCCTGGGCAATGCCCTGATGGCGGCGGCCCGTTATCAACACGCCCGCGAATCCTATGCCATGGCGACCCATGGCGCCCCGTTCCACCCGGGCATCCGCCTCAATCTGGCCGGCGCCGAACTGGAGCTGGGTAACACCGAGCCCGCGCTGCGCCATATCGGCGAAGCCCTGGAGATCATCCCGCAGTTCGACGCCGCGTTCGCCCTGCGCGGACGCGTGTTGCAGGTGCAGGGCAAACCCCGCGAGGCCGCCGATGCCTGGCTGCACGCCGAAAGCCTTGCGCCGCAGAACGCCCAGTTTCCGTTCGCAGCAGGCCAGGCGCTGGAAGACGCCGGCCAGCTCACCTCGGCAGCCGAGGCTTACGAAAGAACCCTACAGCTTGCCCCGAAGGATGGCCCGGCACTTGGCCAGTTGCTGTTCGTGCGCCGCCGCCTGTGCGACTGGCGCGGCCTCGATCAACTGAGCGAACGCCTGCAACACGCCGTATCGGAAGAGAACGCGCTGGTCAGCCCGTTCGTCCTCCTGGCCGAGGAGGTAGACGCGGCCACTTTGCAGCATTGTGCCGTCACCTATGCCGCGACCATCGCGCAGCAGATGGCGCCCTTGCGCAAACAGCTCGATTTCAAGTTCGCCAAGCCGTCGCCGGAGCAACCGATCAGGGTCGGTTTCGTCGCCGATGGCTTCAACGAGCACGCCACCGGCCTGTTGATCGTCGCGGTGCTGGAAGCGCTGACGGGCGACGATCTGGAACTCCACCTGTTTGCCACCACCGCGGACGATCGCGGACCGATCCGCCGTCGCCTGGCCACCGCCACCACCCTGCACGACGTGTCGATGCTCAATCACGCGCAGGTGGCCCAGCGCATTCACGACGCCGGCATCGAGATCCTGTTCGACCTCAACGGCTATGCCGGCAAGAACAACGCCGAGCTGTTCGCCTTGCGCTCCGCGCCGGTGCAGGTGAACTGGCTGGCTTTCCCCGGCACCTCCGGCGCGCCGTGGATGGACTACCTGCTGGCCGACGCCGCCGTGCTGCCGAACGAATCGCGCTCTTTCATCAGCGAGAAACTCGTGCGGCTGCCGCGCTGCTACCAGCCCAACGACAACACGCGCGTCGTCGCTGCGCCGCCGTCGCGCGCCGATTGCGGCCTGCCCGAGCACGGCACCGTGTTCGCCTGCTTCAACAACAGCTACAAGCTCAATCAGGCGGCCTTCGCTCGCCTGATGGTGATCCTGCAGCAGGTACCCGCTAGTGTGCTGTGGTTGCTGAGCGGCCCAGAAGGGGCGGACGATCGTTTGCGCAGCGCGGCCGTGGCAGCAGGCATCGCCCCAGAGCGCCTGGTGTTCCTGTCGCGTCTGCCGCATGCCGATTACCTGGCGCGTTACGTCCACGCCGACTTGTTCCTCGACACGCTGCCGTACAACGCACATACCACCGCATCCGATGCGCTATGGGCCGGCTGCCCGGTACTTACCTGCACCGGACGCACGTTCGCCGGTCGCGTCGCCACCAGCCTGTTGCAGGATCTTGGCCTGCCAGAACTGGCATGCGAGGACGAGGAGTCGTTTATCGCGATGGCCACGCAGCTGGGCAATGATCGCGAAGCGCTCGGCACGCTGCGCCATCACCTGGCACAGCAGCGCACGCAGAGTCCGCTGTTCGACATGCAAGGCTTCGCCAGTGATTTCCATCGCGCCCTGCAAGCGATGAGTGCGCGCTATCGCATCGGCCGCCCACCGGTCGATCAGGACCTCTAGCTGGAGCCAAGACCGTGCCCAAGAAGGACAAATTCTACCGTCACGCGCTGGAAGACCTTCAACTGGAATTGGCCGGGCTCAATCAATGGCTGCTTCGTGGCGGCCGCCGCTTGATGGTGATCCTCGAGGGCCGCGACGCCGCAGGCAAGGGCGGCACCATCAAGGCCATCACCCAGTCCATGGATACGGGCGGCTATCGCATAGCCGCCCTGCACAAGCCCAACGACATCGAGTCGACCCAGTGGTATTTCCAGCGCTATGTGCAGCACCTGCCCAGCGCCGGTGAAGTCGTGCTGTTCGATCGCAGCTGGTACAACCGCGCCGTGGTCGAACCGGCCATGGGTTTCTGCACCAAGGCCCAGTACAAGGCCTTCATGGCGGCGGTGCCGGCGTTCGAAAAGCTGCTTACCGACGACGGCATCATCCTGCTCAAGTACTGGCTGGCGGTGGACCAGGAAGAGCAGGAGGAGCGCTTCACCGAACGCGCCACGAACCCGCTGAAACATTGGAAGCTCTCGCCGAACGACCTCGCCTCGCGTGACAAGTACACCGAGATGGGCCGCCTGCGCGACGTCATGATCGAGCGCACGCACCGCCCCCACGCCCCCTGGTTCGTGGTCGACTTCAATGATCAGAAACGCGGACGGATCAATCTCATTCGGCATCTGCTGGAGCAGATCCCTCGTCACGACGAAGCCATTCCCATCGTCAAGCTGCCCAAACTCAAGGGCAAGCCAAAGACCGAGCACGTCACCGGCAAGGCCTTGTGGGTGCCGGACACCTGCGGCGACTGATTGGCACCAGGCAGAGTGCTGGAGTTCCAGCCTTGCTTGCCCGCTCTAGTTCATCGCCTCGCGCAACAGGCTCAAGTCGATCTTCTTCATCTTCATCATCGCGTCCGTCATCTTGCCGACCTTGGCGCGATCGGGATGGCTGAACATCTCGATCATCTCGACGGGAATCACCTGCCACGACAGGCCATAGCGGTCCTTCAGCCAACCGCACTGCTGTGCCTTCTCGTCCCCACCCTGGGAGAGCTTGTCCCAGTAGTAGTCGACTTCGTCCTGCGAATGGCAGTTGACCACCAGCGAGACGGCTTCGTTGAATTGGAACATCGGGCCACCGTCGAGCGCGACGAACTGCTGGCCGTCCAGTTCAAAGACCGCGGTCATCAGCGAACCCTCGGGACACCCCGATGCCGCCGCGCTCTCGCCGTTGTATCGCGTGGTGCTGACGATGCGCGAGTTTTCGAACACAGAGACGTAGAAGTTCGTGGCCTCCTCGGCCTGGCGGTCAAACCAAAGAAACGGCGTGATGCGCTGGAAACGGGATGACATGGGGCTCTCTCCTCGGCGGGTGGCGCAGGCGATGGGTCGCCAAAGCGTCCAAATCGGTCGCCTCGTACATGCGACGAGCGGGCGAAGCGGGAATCGACACCTTGGCGCCGGCGGCAGTCTCCGCTCCAGGCCGTGAAGCCCGCCTCACGGCGCGTGCCGCTCACTCGGTGTGAAAGCCTTGCCTGTCGGGAACCGCGCAGTCTTCACGCGCCACGGCGTCCACCCGTGCAGCCGCCGGACCACGCCAGAGCCAGCGTTCAAAGGTTTCGATAGCCGCTGCCGATCCGCTCGCCAGCACTTCCACGCGGCCATCCGGCAGATTCCTGGCATACCCGGAAAGTCCCAGCAACAAGGCCTGCTCGCGCGCGCTGGCGCGATAGAACACGCCCTGCACGCGGCCACTCACCAGGAAGCGCACGGCAGTCATCGGCTATTTACCGAGGCCGATGGCCTGGCCGAGCGAGCTTTCGGTCACCGGTCCTAGAAAGCGCTTGGCTACCTTGCCGTCAGGACTGATCAGCCAGGTGGTAGGCAGTCCGCGCGGCTCGTCGAAATCCTTGATCGGCTTGTCCAACGTGACCTGGGCGATGGGATAGCTCACCGGATGCTTGGCCACAAAGGCCTGGATATCCGCCTTGTCGCTGTCCTCGTAGGCCAACCCGATGGCGGTAACCTTGTCCGGATGCGCGCTGACGAACCTGGAGATATCCGGCATTTCCTTGATGCAGGGCACGCACCATGTCGCCCAGTAATTCACGATCACCCATTTGCCACGCTGTGCTCCCAGATCGAATGACTTGCCGTCGAGCGTGGTCACCTTGATCGAAGGTTGCTCAGGCATGGCTGCGTGCGCCGCACCTGCCAGTGCAAAGGCGACGCCAAAAGTGGCAACAGACTTCAACCATTTCATGAGCGAATATCCTCGGAATCGTTCGTGGCCGGCAAAGCCGGCGGATAGGCTTGATCGAGCCGCGTGCCGAGGGTGGCATTGAGTGACAGCGCCGCCGTATCCAGCAACGCGATCAACTCCGACGGCAAACGTATGCGCCGCTCCTGCGCTTCCTGGGCCGGGCGCAACGGCAGGCGGTAAGGGCTGTGGGCATAGATGCGAAGCAAATCGGTAGTGTCCAGGCTGCGACTCAACAGCCATCCGCCACCTTCCTCGCGACGGATCACGTCAGCGCGGTGCAGGTCGTCGAAATAAGCCGCGATCATGCCACTATTCAGATAGGGCTCGCTCAGACGCAAGCTGGTTGGCTCAAGCCGCTGCCCTCGCCGATGCGCATCCACGAAGTGCCCCAGCACCACCAACAGGCCAAGAAATGCCGCATCGTCGGACAGGCACATCGTTGGCGGCTGGTAGTCGAACGCCGAAATCGAAGCGGCGATCGACGCGCAAAGAATCACGATCACCCACGACAGGTAGATCCACAGCAGGAAGATCGGAATCGCGGCCATGGCCGCGCCATAGATCTGCTGGTAGGTCTGCGCGTGATGGATGAATCGCGCGAAGCCCCAGCGTGCGAACTCGAACAGCACCGCACCGAGGAAGGCGCCTATAAGCGCATCCTGCCAGCGCACCCGGCGATTGGGCACCACGAAATACAGTAGCGCCAGCGTCACGAAGGTGACGATGAAAGGCAGCGTGGACAACAGGCGCTGGCGCAGCCCCAAGTCGTCGGTCGCGCTGTGCAGCAGCGGCAGCGCGGTGACGTACGACGACACGATCAGGCCGCCCACGACCAGCACCGGACCCAGCGTGAGCGCTGCCCAATACAGCAGCAGGCGGGAGCCCCATCCGCGCGCACGCCGCACTCGCCAGATGCGATTGAGCCGGTCCTCGATGCTCACCATCATCGACAAGGCACTGAAGAACATCACCAGAATGCTGATGCCGGTCAATTTGCTGGCATTGTCGGCAAAGCTGTTGAGGTACTCCTGCACCCGCTCGCCCGCAGCCGGCACGAAGTTGCTGAAGACGAACGCGATCAGCGTGGTGCGTTCTTCAGCAAAAACCGGAAACGCGGCGAAGATCGCCAGCGAAGCGACGATCAGCGGCACCAGCGAAACCAGCGTCGTATAGGACAGCGCACCCGCCGTCTCGAAGCACTTGTCGTCCACGAAGCGATGCCACACGAAATGGCTGAAGCTGCGTAGCCGGTCGCGATCGAAGCGCAAGGCCATGTTTGTTCCTTCCTCGGCGTTCGGCATCGGAGGCAACCCATGATGTCGCCGGGCCCATGGGCAGGGCGTGAACCGACGGACAACAGGGCCTGATCGGCCGGTACACTAACCGATCATCCCGCCATCGCCCAAACCATGAGCCAAGACATCCTGGTCCTCTACTACAGCCGCTCCGGCCACACTGCCCAACTCGCGCGCCTGATCGCACGTGGCGTGGAAGAAGTGCCAGGCATGCGCGCCCGCCTGCGCCAGGTACCGCCGGTGGCGCCGGTGACCGAACTGGCGCAGCCGCCGGAACCGGAAGAAGGAGCGCCTTACGTGACCCGCCAGGATTTGATCGATTGCGTTGGCCTGGCACTGGGCAGCCCCACGCGCTTCGGCAACATGGCGGCGCCACTCAAGTATTTCCTGGATTCCACCGGCGCCGAATGGGCCAGCGGCGCACTGGCCGGCAAACCGGCGGCACTGTTCACCGCCACCAGCACCATGCACGGTGGCCAGGAATCGACACTGCTGACCATGGCGCTGCCCCTGCTCCATCACGGCATGCTGATCGTCGGCCTGCCTTACACCGAGCCCGCGCTTACTTCCACCCAGAGTGGCGGTACGCCCTATGGCGCCAGCCATGTCACCGGCCCGAAGGGTGAGAACACAATCTCCGATCACGAGCGTGAACTTGCCCGAGCCCTGGGACGCCGCCTTGCTGACGTGGCGCGTCGCCTGGGCGACAACGCGTGAATGCGCCCATCGCGATGACCTATCGCATCGGCCTCGTCGCCTGGGCCGCGTTGGTGGTGCTGCAACTGGTTTGGCACGGCTGGCTGTTCCCTGCGCAGACGATGCCGGTGCCCTTGGTGCTTGGCATCACCGTCATTCCGTTGCTGCTACCACTGCTTGCCATCCGCGACGTGCGTCGGGCGCTGCTGTGGGTCGGCATCCTCAGCCTGTTCTATTTCTGCCACGGCATCGCCGAGGCCTGGAGTTCGCCCAGCGAACGCTGGCTGGCGCTGACCGAAATCTTCCTCACGCTGGTGCTGATCGGCACGTTGGGTGCGGGCGTGAAACGCAAGCCGAAGGCATAACGAGCCACCCGCGCTTACTCCTTCTCCCTTTCGGGGGAGAAGGTTGGGATGAGGGGCGGGTGTTCGCCTTTGACGCGACAATCGAGCGGTATCGCCAGGTTGCCGCTTACGCAGCGGGCGTTTCGATCGCCTGCCGGCGCTCGAGTCACTTTTCTTTTGCTGGCCCAAAAGAAAAGTAACCCAAAGAAAACGGCCTCTAGAGCTGGCAGCATTTCGTGAGATAGAAGCGTTGGAAGGTATGCGCGAGCAGATAGCTGGTCGCCCACGGCGAGACACAGCGGCTACCCCGCAACGCGCCAAAGCGGCGAGGACTCAAGGCAGGCTTGGCCGACGGTCGAGCCGCTTACGGTATTCCGATGCTCAGATGGCCGCCCCACCACCGACGCCTTAAGCCCTCTGCGCCTCGGCGCGTTGCGCGTGTAGCCGCAGTGTGTAGGCCGTGGGCCGCCACTCATTAGGCTGGCCACGCCCGTCAGGCTCGTATCCCGCGCCATGCTATGAGCTCTGGCTCTTTAGGCCACTACTTTGGGTTACTTTTCTTTTGGGCCAGCAAAAGAAAAGTGACCCGGACCGCGGCAGCGGTTCGGAACGCCCGCTGCGTAGGCGGCAAGCTGGCGATATCGCTCGGTCATCGCGTCATCGCGAGCACCCACCCCTCATCCCAACCTTCTCCCCGAAGGGGAGAAGGAGCACAGCAGCGCGCCGGCAGACGATGGAAACGCCCGCGCCTATACTCGACGACACCGATCCGTCGAGGGCCGACCATGGGATTCCTGCAAGATCCGCCGCAACTTGCGCATCCGTATCGTGACGACCATCGGCTGCGCAGCATGCTCGATCGTGCCCTGCCTTCGGCTCGCCGGGCCGTATTGAATGCCGACCTGCAGGCGCTTGGCGACTATGCGCAGATGGCCTGGCTGCGCAGCTGCCGTAGCACACGTCGCAAACCTGTACTTACCCAGTGGGATGCCTGGGGCAACCGCGTCGATCGCATCGAGCTGACCGATGCGTGGCGGGAAGGACCAGGCATCACGACGACGCACGCCGTTCTCGCGTCAGGCCATGAGGCCAACGAGCACGCACGTCTGGAAGAATTCGCCCGTGTGTACCTGTATCACCTGGCCAGCGAGTTCTATACCTGCCCGCTGGCGATGACCGACGGTGCCGCCACGGCGCTGAAGGCTTCTGGCAACAAAGCCTTGATGGAACGCGCCCTGCCACATCTGCTCAGCCGCGACGCCAACAGCTTCTGGCTCAGTGGCCAATGGATGACCGAGAACACCGGCGGCTCGGATGTGGGCAACACCGAGACCATCGCACGCCAGGACGCCACCGGCCAATGGCGACTGTACGGCCGCAAATGGTTCAGTTCGGCCGTGGTGGGCGAAGCCGCGCTCGCACTGGCGCGTCCGGAAGGCGCCAGCACGGGCGCCGGCGCGCTGGCGTTGTTCTATGTGGAAACCATGGACGGCGATCGCCGCAAGCCGCAGCTGATCATCGACCGGCTCAAGGACAAACTCGGCACCCACGAACTACCCACCGCGGAAATCCACCTGGACGGTTTGCCGGCCTGGCCGCTGGGCGAACTCGCCCATGGCGTGCGCCAGGTCGCACCGATGCTCAACGTCACGCGAACCTGGAATGGCATCTGCGCGGTGGCGAGCATGGCACGCGCCCTGACCCTGGCGCGCGACTACGCCACGCGGCGCCACGCGTTTGGGCGGCCGTTGATCGAGCAGCCGCTGCACGCCCAGACGCTGGCGGATATGCAGGCTGAATTCGAAGGCGCCTTCGCGCTAACCTTCGAAGTGGCGCACCTGCTGGGGCGTGTCGAGCATGGCGCGGCCCTGCCGCATGAAGCTGCCCTGCTCCGGCTGCTCACGCCACTGACCAAGCTGTGGACCGGCAAGATGGCAGTCA
The DNA here is from genome assembly GCF_026283945.1 of Dyella humicola. NCBI lineage: Bacteria > Pseudomonadati > Pseudomonadota > Gammaproteobacteria > Lysobacterales > Rhodanobacteraceae > Dyella > Dyella humicola. Next base: position 189,875 of record NZ_JAPDPC010000004.1, on the reverse strand, counting down.
AGCTGTGCTCCGAAGCCCTGGAGTGCTTCGGCGGCGCGGGTTATATCGAGGATACCGGCCTGCCACAGTTGCTGCGCGATGCGCAGGTTTACGCCATCTGGGAAGGCACCACCAACGTGCTGTCGCTGGACAGCCTGCGTGCGCTGGCGAACGACAACAGCATCGAGGCACTGCGCATCGCCATCGAAGGCTGGCTGGCGGACAGCATCGACGCGCGCGCGCGAGGCGAGATCCATTCGGCCATGCACGCAGCCATGAACATGCTTGAAGCGCGGGCCCAGCAACGCGATGGACTGGAAGCTGGCGCTCGCGGCCTCGCTTTTACCCTGGCGCGCTGCGCCGCAGCGGCGTTGCTGGCGCGCCACGACACCTGGTCGGCGCCTCATGGCGGTGCGCGAGCTGGCGCGGCGCTGCGCCGTTTCGTCGGACACGGCCTGGTACGCCTCGGCGACACCGACGCCACGGATACCGCCTTGCTGCTCGGGCCTCATTGACCTGTCACCGGGGAGTGCCGGCCGGTTTACGCCCGTCCCGGCGAAAGCACGCGCTACCAGCTAAAATGCGCGCCACTCCCCCTCGCGACTTCCGACCATGCAGCATCTGACCATCGTCACCACCGGCGGCACCATCGACAAGATCTACTTTGACGACAAGTCGGACTACAAGATCGGTGCGCCGCAGATCGGCGAAATTCTTGGCCAGCTCGGCGTAGCGTTTCAGTTCGACGTGATCCCGATCCTGCGCAAGGACAGCCTGCACATGGCGGCCGAAGATCGCGCCCTGGTGCGTTCCACCATCGAGGCGCAACCGCATCGCCACGTGCTGGTGACCCACGGCACCGACACCATGGTCGAAACCGCCCGCGAGCTGGCCCATATCAAGGGCAAGGTGATCGTGTTGACCGGCGCACTCAACCCGGCACGCTTCCAGGGTTCGGACGCGGTGTTCAATATCGGTTGCGCCGTCGCTGCCGTGCAGACGCTGCCCGACGGCGTTTACATCACCATGAACGGTCGTGTGTGGGATCCGGCGAAGGTGCGCAAGAACCGCGACGCCAATCGTTTCGAAGAATCGAACGGCTGACGCGATCCAGCGGCACCACCCATGACAGGCCCTGGCTTTGATGCCAGGGCCTGTTGCGTTTCAGGCCAAACACTCAGCCAAACAGCGCCCGCCCCACGATCAGCGGATCGGCCAGACCAATCCCTTTGTCGTCGCGGTTGGGATAGGCCAGCCGGCCAAGCACGTGACGCATGGCGTTGAGGCGCGCGCGCTTCTTGCAATCGGAACGGATCACGATCCATGGTGAGTCGGCCGTATCGGTATGGGCGAACATCGCCTCCTTCGCGCGCGTGTAAGCGTCCCACTTGTCCAGTGAGGCGAGGTCGACCGGGCTGAGCTTCCATTGCTTGAGCGGATGCACCTTGCGCTCGTCGAAGCGGCGGCGTTGCTCGTTGCGACTGACCGAGAACCAGAACTTGAAAAGGTGGATGCCGCTGGCCACCAGATGCCGCTCGAACTCGGGAACCTGGCGCATGAATTCGTCGTACTCCCTGGACCCGCAAAACCCCATCACGCGCTCGACACCGGCGCGGTTGTACCAGGATCGATCGAACAGCACGATTTCGCCTGCGGTGGGCAGGTGCTGGATATAGCGCTGGAAGTACCACTGCCCGCGTTCCGATTCCGAGGGCTTCTCAAGCGCCACGACGCGAGCGCCGCGCGGGTTCATGTGCTCCATGAAGCGCTTGATGGCGCCGCCCTTGCCCGCTGCATCGCGCCCCTCGAACACGATCACCACGCGTTGCCCTGTGTCGCGCACCCATGCCTGCAATTTCAACAGCTCCACCTGCAGCCGGTACTTCTGCCTTTCGTAGTTGCGGCGCGACATCTTGTTTCGATAGGGATACTCGCCTTTGCGCCAGCCTACCGACAGCTCATCGTCCGGATGCCGGTTGGCCGAACCGCGCCGCAGGGCCGGATCACTCTCCAGCATCAGGCTGCGGAGCCGCTCGGCATCGTCAGACGAGAGGCCATCGAGGATGACCTTGACGGTGTCGACCAGGGTGTCGGGATCCTGCGATGTCGACTCGGTCAGGATGTCCTGCATGCCATGCGTCATCCGCACCTGGGCGGATTCGATCGCCTGGTTTACCGTCTCGCGCTCTTGCGCAAGCGCGATGCGCTCGGGCGTTGCCTCGTTTACGTCCGGTGCAAGGGCTGCCAAGGCAGCCTGCCCGGCAATCGGTAATTCGGGCGCGACACGGCGTCTGCTGTCGGATGTTCGTTTGGAGTTCGATGACGACACGGCATCACCCCTCGATCGTTGCATGGGAGATTTCGCCTGGGGCGGCGTTCGGCGCTGGATGAAAGGCCACGCGCTCAGGACACCGAAGCCTTGCGCAGGATGCCGTAGAGCTGATCCTTCAGATGCAGCTTTTCCTTCTTGAGCTGCTCGATGATCAGGCCATCAGCGGCAACCAGCCCCATCTCCGTGTTCTTGATCGCCTGATCCAGTTCGTTGTGGCGCTGAAACAATCTGGAAAAGCGCGGGTCCTGGCCTTTGAGCTCGGTGATCAAGCTGCGAAATTCGGGAAACATTCCATGCTCCTGACGATCAAAGTTCGGATCGCCAGTCTGAGCTTCGCCACACCCTATGAACCTTGATGTGGATCAGGCGAACGGCTCTGAAGCCTTGCTGCGGGCGCGACCAATCGCCGCGAGACGGTCCCGTCTCGCGTGCATCGACTTCGGGGAAGAACTACCGACGGCCGCAGGTCAGCGCGGCGATCCAGGCAGGCGTCAAAGCATGCCGGTTTCGAGTTTGGCCGCGTCGGACATCATCGAATGGTTCCACGGCGGATCGAACACCAGGTCCACGTCGGCCTCGGCCACGGTGGGAATCAGTTCGAGCTTGGTGCGCACGTCATCCACCAGGATGTCGCCCATGCCGCAACCCGGTGCGGTGAGCGTCATTTTCACGTACACCTTGCGCTGCTCCGCCGCCAGGTGGTCGACGGTCACGTCATAGACCAGACCCAGCTCGACCACGTTGATCGGGATCTCCGGATCGAACACGGTGCGCAGTTGCTGCCACACCAGCATTTCCACGTCGGCATCGGTGGCATCCACGGCCAGCTCGATCGGCGCGGGCGGCTCCTTGCCGAGCGCATCGGCGTCATTGCCGGCGATGCGGAACAGGTTGCCTTCCACGTAGACGGTGAAGCTGCCACCCAGGGCCTGGGTGATGTAGCCGATCTGGCCGGCCGGCAGGCTTACCGTTTCTCCTTGGGGCACCATGACTGCCTGGCAGTCACGTTCCAGGGTGAAGGGCTCGCTGCTTAGACTGAAACCGCTCATGCCGATCCTGCCAAATCTCACTGATGGGCGCGGCAAGCCGCCGCGCCGAGCTGACTATTATGCCGGTTGACGACCGGGCACGCCTGCACAGATCAGGCCGGGCGACCCGGATCTCAAGGGGAATACGCGCCACCCGCTGTCTCGGACCGGGGTTGTGGCCAGGCGTGCGCGCTATGATGAGAGTTTTACGCCAGAGAAGAACCCGTGTCTGCAACCCTGCCTTCGTTTTCCCAGCCATGAGTGCACGGGTCGCGTTTTCTGCCTTATTCGCCTTGATTAGCGCCGTCATGCTGGGCCTGGCCGCCGGCGCCGTCTGGATGGTCCCCACCCTCTACATGCAGCGCCCGCTACCGTGGCTGGCCCTGCTGGTCGGCTGGTTCCTGGGCAAGGCGGTACGCAGCTGGGTACGGCCGGCCGGCCGCCATGCGGCGGTATTGGCGGCACTGGCCACGGGCACCGCGGCGATTTACGTCAACCTGCTGACGGCGGCGGCCCGCATCGCCGGTCTGATGGGCATGGGACTGATCGAAGCCATGCGCACCGCAGGCTTTCGCCTATTGCTGGAGCTTGCGGCGCTGGGACAGGTAAGCACGGACAACCTGTGGTTCATCATCGGCATGGCTGTGGCGGCCGTGACCGCCCTGCGCGTGGCGCGCGATAAATCGCCGAAAAGCTGAACGCGCTAGACGTCCAGCGATTTCAGTTCCGCGACTAATTGCCCGGCCGCGGCCTGGCCATCGCCGTAGAGCATGCGCGCGTTGTCGGCATAGAACAGCGCGTTTTCGATGCCGGCAAAGCCGGTGCCCTTGCCGCGCTTGACCACGATGACGTGCTTGGCGTTGGACACGTCGAGGATCGGCATGCCGTAGATCGGCGAGGCCGGATCGGTCTTCGCCAGCGGATTGACCACGTCGTTGGCGCCGATCACCAGCGCCACGTCGGTGTTCGGGAACTCGGGATTGATGTCGTCCATGTCGGCGATGAGGTCGTACGGCACGCCGGCTTCGGCCAGCAGCACGTTCATATGGCCGGGCATGCGGCCGGCCACCGGGTGGATCGCGAATTTCACCTTCACGCCCCGCTCGATCAACAGCTTGGCGAACTCCCACACCTTGTGCTGGGCCTGCGCCACGGCCATGCCGTACCCCGGCACGATCACCACGCGCTCGGCATAGGCCATCATCACCGCGGCGTCGCTGGCCTCGATCGGCTTCTGGCTACCGTCGATGGCCTGCGTGGACGCGCTGGCGGCCCCGAAACTGCCGAACAGCACGTTGCCGATCGAGCGGTTCATCGCCTTGGCCATCAACTGGGTGAGCAAGGTACCCGCTGCGCCAACCACGGTGCCGGCGATGATCATCGCCTCGTTCTGCAGTACGAAACCTTCGAACGCCACGGCCAGGCCGGTAAAGGCGTTGTAGAGCGAGATGACCACCGGCATGTCGGCACCGCCGATCGGCAGGGTCATCATCAGGCCGAACAGCAGCGCCAGCACGAAGAACGCCACGATCAAGGGCGACGTCAGCTGACCGCCCACGAGCATGGCACCGAGGACGACGGCCCCGGCCAGCACCAGCAGGTTCACCACGCGCTGACCCGGAAAGACGAAGCGCTTGTCCAGCCAGCCCTGCAGTTTGGCAAAGGCAATCAGCGAGCCAGAGAAGCTGACCGAGCCGATCAGCGCACCCAGCACCGCCAGCGTCAATTGGGCCGTCCCTGGCATGTCTGCCCCGTTGGCGGTGAACTGGCCGCCATCGAGCAGGGTCACCGCGCTGCCGGCGTAGCTGAACAGCTCGGATGCGCCGATGGCTGCCGCGGCACCACCACCCATGCCGTTATAGAGCGCCACCATCTGGGGGATCGCGGTCATCGCCACCCGACGGCCCGACCACCACGCGGCCGTCACGCCGATCAGCACCGCCGTCACGATCAGCCCGCGGTTGTGCATGTCCGGCAGGGCGAACGTGGCGACGACCGCGACCAACATACCCACGCCAGCCCACACGATGCCGCCACGTGCGGTGCGTGGGGAGCTCATGCGTTTGAGACCGAGGATGAACAGCAGAGCGGCGAGGAAATAGCAGGCCTTGATGACGATCGGCAGCCACACCATCACTTGGGCTCCTTGCCGGTTAAGGGTTTGCTGGACTTGAACATTTCCAGCATGCGCTCGGTCACCACGTAACCGCCGGCGGCATTACCGGCACCTAGAAGTACGCCGATAAATCCGATGGCGATTTCCAGCGGAGTATCGGCATGCCCTAGCGCAATCATGGCGCCAACCACCACAATGCCGTGGATGAAATTCGAGCCCGACATCAACGGCGTGTGGAGAATCACCGGCACCCGCGCGATGATCTCGTACCCCGTGAACGCCGCCAGCATGAAGATGTAAAGCGCCAGGAACCCGTCGATCATGACCCCTCCCCGCCAGGACAGCGTTATGCCCGCATCATACGGGCGTGGGTCAACCCGCGCGAGCCTCAGGCGTTGATGCACAAAGACATACCGATGGAGTCTCAGCATGCCCGATCCGGCGAAGCGGACGATGACGCCATGAATAGTGCCGTGTCCACCCTCGAAGCCGACCTGCTGGCCCAAGACACCCGGGCAGTGCCGGTCTCGATGAATGCGTTTCTGGCGCAGGTGGAGCGGCGGGCGTTTCGTATGGCCGAGATCCATCTGGGCCATCGGGAAGATGCGCTGGATGCGGTACAGGACGCCATGCTGCGGCTCGTCAAGCATTACAGCGACAAGCCTGCGCAGGAATGGACCCCGCTGTTCTGGGGCATCTTGCGCCGGCGCATCGTCGATCTGCAGCGCCGCCGCAAGGTCCGCTCGATCATGGTGGGCTGGCTGGGAGGAAAGGACGAGGACGGCGACGAGTTACCGCTTTGGGAACCCGCCGACACCGGCCCCGGGCCGTTGGAAAGGCTGCATGACGCCCAGTCCTATGCGGATATGGCGGCAGCGGTGAAGTTGTTGCCTCAGCGCCAGCGCGAAGCATTCATGCTGCGCTTGCTGGAGGGCCTGGACGTGGCGGAAACCGCCCAGGCCATGGGCTGTTCGGAAGGGAGCGTAAAGACACACTTGTCGCGTGCACTGCAACGTCTGCGCGACCAACTGGAGGACTGGCGATGAATGCGCCCGACAACCACCTGGAACGCCGCGCCCGCGAGCTGTACCGCGAGGCCGCGCGACATATCGACCCGGCCACCGCCGATCGACTGCGTGCGGCTCGGCGCAAGGCCATCGAAAGCAGCGACCGATCGTCGTTGTCCCGGCGTCTCCTGCAGCTGCTACTGCCAGCCGGCGCGTTTGCGGCCGTCGCTTTTGCGGCACTGATGCTGTCGTCCCCGGTGCAGGGACCGGCCGGCAATTCGCCGAGCAGCGCACTTTCTTCGCCTACCGCGGAGTTCGATGGCGACTTGCCGCCGGATGCGGCGGCCGCCGATCCCACGCTGTACCAGAACATGGATTTCTACGGGTGGCTGGCCAGGAACGGCGACAGCCAGGCGAACCGGTGATTATGCGTCGAGGCCGTCTTTTCATGGTGCTGATGCTGGCCTGCTGGCTGGGTAGCGCCGTCCCATACGCTTTTGCGCAGAACGTACCGCCTCCGCCGCCGGGCGATTTGTTTCCGCCTGGGCCACCGCCGGGTCGGCCACCCGGTCCTCCGCCGGCACCGCGCTCGTGGCAGAGCCTGTCGCCCGCCGAGCGTGATGTGCTCGCGCCGCTTGCCGACAAATGGGATTCGCTTCCACCGCAGCGGCAGGCCCGCATGCTGGAGCGTGCCCAGCAGTGGAAGACCCTGCCACCGGAACAACGCCAGGCGATCCGCCAGCGCATCGACCAATGGCAGAAGATGACGCCCGAGCAGCGGGAGCAAGCCAGCGAGAACAGCAAGCGCTTCCAGCAACTGCCTCCCGAGGAGCGTCAGCAGCTACACGCCGCGTTCCAGCATTTCCAGCAGCTGCCGCCGGACCAGCGCGAACAGTTGCTGCGCCAATGGCATGAGGAGATGCGCAACGCCCCGGTCCGGCGTGGTCCAGGAGGCGGTGGTGGCCGGCCGCCGCACCCGCCGAAGTTCTGAAGCAAAAGCCCCGCCATGGCGGGGCTTTTCGCATCTAGTGGACAGCCAACGGCCGACTAGCCTTGGAAATGCGGCTCGCCGTTGCGCGTCACGCAGCTCTTGGCGATCAGCTCGTCGTTGAAATCCGGCGCCAGCGCGTCGCCGTGCACCAGCAATTCGACAAAGTTGTAGGCGTTGCGCGCGTACATTTCCGACGCGTGCAGCGGTGCTCCGGCGGGCAGGTTCAGCGGACCGAGGATCACCACGCCACGGTGATCCACCCGCTGGCCCGGCTGGGTCAATTCGCAATTACCGCCGCCCTCTGCCGCGAGGTCGACGATCAAGGCACCTGGCTTCATGCCGTCGATCATGGCGGTGGTGAGGATCTTCGGCGATGGGCGGCCAGGCACAGCAGCGGTGGTGACGATGACATCCACGGCCTTGAGATGCTCGGCCAGCGCCTGTTGCTGAGCGGCGCGTTCCTCCGCCGACAGCTCACGCGCGTAACCGCCGCTGCCGGCCGCACTGACGCCGAGATCGAGGAATTTGGCGCCTAGCGACTCCACCTGCTCGCGGGTTTCGGGACGGACGTCGTAGCCCTCGGTCTGCGCACCCAGGCGACGGGCGGTGGCGATGGCCTGCAGGCCGGCCACGCCGGCACCGATCACCAGCACCTTCGACGGCCGGATGGTACCGGCCGCCGTGGTGAGCATGGGAAAGAACTTCGGCGAGGCCTCGGCTGCGATCAGCATGGCGCGATAGCCCGCCACCGCCGCCTGCGAGCTGAGTACGTCCATGGCCTGGGCGCGCGTGGTGCGCGGCAACAGCTCCAGCGAAAACGCAGTGAGCTTGCGCTTCCCCATCGCCACGATGCGCGCAGCGGCACCGTAGGGACGCAACTGCCCCACCACGATGCTGCCTTCGCGCAATCCGGACCACACGCCATCGTCCGGCGGCAGCACGCAGACAAACACGTCAGCCTGCGCGAGCACGCTGGGCGCATCGGCGAAATCGGTGTCGGCATACGTATCGTCCGGGAAACCCGCTGCCGCGCCGGCGCCACGCTCGAGCAGCACGCGCAGGCCCTTGCCGCGCAATTTCTTCGCCACTTCAGGTGTGATCGCCACGCGGCGCTCACCAGCGGCGGTTTCGCGCAATGCAGCCACGGTGATCGTCATCGTGCATCCCCTGCGGATAGGTCCAGCCATCCTAGCCGATGCCTCGTCGTGCGAGCCACCGAGAACATGTTCACCCCGACGTTGGCGGCGCCGGCCCCCGACCCGGGTAGACTGGCCCGCCGCGGGTCGAGGCGAGGGGTCCCGCACTGGAGATCCCGATGAGCGTGATCGTTGTTCCCGATGTCTTGCTGACGATGGCGCGCGAGGCGCGCGAACAAGCCTATGCACCGTATTCCCGCTTCCTGGTGGGCGCCGCGCTGGCCACCAAGGACGGCCGCCGCTTTAGCGGCTGCAATGTCGAAAACGCCTCCTATGGCCTATGCAACTGCGCTGAACGCACCGCCTTGTTCAGCGCCATGGCCGCGGGCTGCCGGCCAGGTGATTTCGAGGCGCTGGCGGTGATCGGAGACACACCCGGCCCGATCAGTCCCTGCGGCGCCTGTCGCCAGGTGATGTCAGAACTATGCGACGAAGACATGCCCGTATGGCTGGGCAATCTGCACGGCGCCGTGCAGGAAACGACCGTGGGAACCCTGCTGCCCGGCTCTTTCAGGCTGGCCACCGCTGGCTGAAGCCACCGCACAGGGGTACAAGGAAGACCGGCCGCATTCGCCTATGTCAGCCGGGCGGATTAGCATGAACGCTTTGCCCCCACGGACGTCCCTGTGTCCCATCCCCTTTCCCTGTTGCAGCAGCGTCACTCCGTCCCCTCCCGCCAGCTCGGTGAGCCGGCGCCGGATGAGGCCCAGTTGCATGCGCTGCTGGAAGCGGCGATCCGCGCGCCGGACCACGGCAAGCTGGTGCCGTACCGACTCATCCTGCTGCAAGGCGCGGCCAAGCTCGCCTTGGGCGAGCGCCTGGCGGCGTTGTCGTTGCGCCTCCATCCGGACCTGCCGGAATCCAAGCGCGAGAAGGAGCGTACGCGCTATATGTTCGCCCCCGTGGTGGTGGCCGTTATTTCCCGGCTCGATCCCTCCAGCAAGGTACCGGTGATCGAACAGCAGCTCTCCGCTGGCTGCGTGGCCTACAACCTGCTACTTGGTGCGGGGGCGCTGGGTTATGGCGCGCAATGGCTCACCGGTTGGGCAGCGTATGATCGCGAAGCAGCCAGCATCCTCGGTCTTGCGGAGAATGAGCACGTGATCGGTTTCGTCCATATCGGCACGCCACAGATCGACGTACCCGACCGCGACCGCCCCACCCTTGCCGATGTACTCAGCACGTGGACGCCGTGAGCCGCCCCGCCGCCCATCTGGTCGATGGCAGTCTCTATGTGTTCCGTGCCTGGCATTCGATGCCCGATGAGTTCCACGATGCGGACGGTCATCCGGTCAATGCCGTGCATGGCTTCACGCGCTTCCTCTGCGAACTGCTGGAACGCGTGCGCCCCGAGCACATCGCGGTGGCATTCGATGCTTCGCTGACCACCTCGTTCCGCAACGCCATCTACCCTGCCTACAAGGCCAATCGCGAGTTGCCGCCGCCCGACCTTGAACGCCAGTTCGTGCTGTGTCGAGAAGTGGCGCTGGCCCTTGGCATACCGGTGTTGATCGATCACACCTATGAAGCCGATGATCTGATCGGCAGTGTGCTGTGGAGCCTGCGAGGCCTTGGTTTCCGCAGCGTGATCGTGTCGGCTGACAAGGACTTCGGCCAGTTGCTGGGCGATGACGACGAGCAATGGGATTACGCGCGCGGCACCCGTTGGGGGCCGGCTGGCGTGCACGAACGGCTTGGCGTGCATCCGCAGCAGGTCGCCGATTATCTGGCGCTGTGTGGCGACGCGGTGGACAACATCCCCGGCGTGCCCGGTATCGGTGCGAAGACCGCAGCGGCGCTGCTCGCCCATTTCGGCAACCTGGATGCGTTGCTCGAACGGGTGGACGAAGTGCCCTTCCTGCGCCTGCGTGGCGCGGCCAGTTGTGCGCAGAAGTTGCGCGAGCATGGCGAGGCGGCGCGCCTTTATCGCCGTCTCACCCGGATCGCGCTGGACGCGCCGGTGCCGACGGATGCCGATGCCTTGCGCCGCCAGCGAGGGGAAACGGACAGCATGGACGCACTGTGCGAGCGCCTGCGCTTTGGCCCACTCACGCGCACGCGCTTAAAAGCCTTGATCGGCTGATTGGCGATTCAAAGAAGCCGCAGGGCATTCACCCGCGCAGTAAGATGCGACTTATGCAAGGCGTCCCCGACCGCTTCAGCGCAACCGGCGATGCAGCCGAATTCCGGTTGCCGTCCCATCGCCCTGGCGTGGAGCTGTACCGCGCGCACATCGTTCGTCATGCGTTCGAGCCGCACACGCATGACGGTTTCGGCCTGGGCGCGATCGAGTCAGGCGTGGAACGCTTTCGCTATCGTGGCGCGGATCACCTGGCGCCAGCAGACTCGGTGGTGATGATGAATCCGGATGAAGTGCATACCGGACGCGCCGAAACCGAGGGTGGCTGGCATTACCGGATGGCCTACATCGAGCCGTCGGCGGTGGCTGAGATCACCGGCGAACCTGGCTGGTGGTTCGGCGACGTGGTACGCCAAGACCTGCCCAGCGCTCGCCGCGTCACCGTCTTGCTGGATGCACTTTGGCAAGCACGCGAACCGCTGGCGTTCGATAGTCTGCTGTTCGAATTGCTGGGCCATTTCCGCCGTCACGCGCGCGTTCCGCGTGCAGCGATGGATGGGCGCGCGGCGCGCTTTGCACCGGTGCTGGATTACCTGCATGCCCATCTTTCGCGTCGACTCACACTCGACGAGCTGGCGGCAGTCGCCGGGCTCAGTCCGTTCCATTTCCTGCGCCAATTCCAGGCGCAGCATCACGCCACCCCGCAGCAGATGCTGATGGTCTTGCGCCTGGCCGAAGCCAAACGCCAGCTATCGCACGGCGAGCCGCCCGCGCAAGTCGCCGCTGCCGTTGGACTTGCCGACCAGGCGCACCTCACCCGAGCCTTTGCGCGACGCTACGGCATCACCCCAGCGCGCTACCAGCGGGCGTTGTAGCGCTAGACACGCAACCATTCGCGAGTGGGTGTGACCTCATAGAAATTCCAACGCGACTACCGATCTGGGCTGGTTGCCCAGAATAGACTTTCCAAATTTCCAACGATTACTACCGTTGGGCTCCCGCCTTGCCGGGGCACCGGCTGGTTGGCTAACGAGTGCCAGCTGATCCTGTGGACGTCGGTCATAGCTTCGAATCCGCCATCCCGACCCATGCGGCAAATAAATTCAAGGGGTTAGAAAGCACTAACCCCGCACTTTTCAAAAGTGCTGCAGCGAACTGCTACATCTGAGTGCTGCATCGACCCGGCTGTAGCTCACCGGATCTTCACCCGTGAGATTCATCAGTGGCCTACAAAAGCCATCTCTTCCCACGGCGCTTAGCCCTCTACCTGCGGCTGACTTGCCCTGTCGAACGTCAGCCACTGCGGCGAGAACGCGGACTCCCGGCCAAGCGAGATAGCTGGTGCTTGCTCACCAGCAGCCGCGCTCGATCGGCTCCCGCGCCGCACGCAACACAGTACGTCTGATCAACGTCATTACCAGCCTGATCCTGTTTGTCTGTTACATCGCGTTGGCATGGAGCCAGCGCAATCAGGGCCTTCGCGACCTGCTCGCACGTACTCTCGCGGTCCAATGGACGCGTCGGTGAGGCCGCACCGATCAAGCCGCGCGCTGCTGCGGGCAACGCTTCATTCAACGCCTGATACCTCGCTTTTCGAGGCACCCCTACAAGAAGCCGCCGTGCCCCGAGCATCACGGCCTTTTTGTGCTGCTTATAACCTCTGACAGATAGCGGTTTTCCACACAGCGCGCATGCTTATTGGCTCAGGGAGCCTCCCGTGGTCGCAGATATGATCCAGAGCGAACCCGTGATCCACTGGATCTACGAGTGCGATGACATCATCGTCGAGCCACACACTCACCGGCTCGAGCGCGCGCATCAAGACGTCTCCGTGGAGCCAAAGGCTTATGCCGTGCTGGTGGCTTTGCTTGAGAACGCGGGCGAGGTGGTAGAGAAGAACTTGCTGCTGGATATTGCGTGGGGACACCGATTCGTCACGCCGGGCGTGCTCTCTCGCGTCATCTCTCAGCTGCGCCAGGCGCTTGGCGACTCGGTTAGCGAACCTCGCTATATCGCCACCATTCATACGCTTGGCTATCGCTTCATAGGCAAGGTCCAACGCCGCCAGGCAAGCGCGGAGACACCCGGCCTTTCATTGGTACCGCCTGCAGCGACAAGCATGTTGGAACCGGCGACGATCCCGGATGCCAATCGCGCACGCGCCTCCACAAAGCGGTCACGGGGGTGGCTTGTCGCATGGGCCGCCGTGGTGGCCGCCCTGGGTCTGCTGATTGCCCTGAGTTACTGGCAAATCGCACGCCAAAATGGCGACCACGCCTTCGACGCCGACCTGCGCAGCGCCCTGCTGATGCAGGAGCTTGGCCGCGACGCCGAGGCCCACGAGCGACTGGCGCAGATGCAGACCAACTACCTCGACCAGCCATCCATGTTGCGTCGCGCCTATGAGGCAGATGCCGCGATCTACATGAAAGAACAGCTGTACTCACAGGCCGAGCGCGCGTTCACCCGCGCCCTGCAGGTGACGCCCGATGAACCGGCGCTGCTCTATGGTCGTGGCTTTGCCTATGCCGGAGAAGGCAAGATCGACCAGGCCGTCGACGACTTCCGTCGTTTGTTGGCGCTGAAGCCGGACGATACCGAAGCGAGCAACGCGCTCGGCTACACACTGGCCAACGCCAACCGTGATCTGCCCGAGGCGCAGCGGCTGATCGAGGCGGCCCGTGTGGCCCGCCCGGACGACCCGGCCATCGAAGACTCGTGGGGTTGGCTGCAATACCGTCTGGGTCACCTGGAACAGGCCGAGCAAAGCCTGCGCAGCGCCTGGGCGGCAGACAAGGACGCCGAAATTGGCGTGCATTTGAGCGAGGTGCTGTGGATGCAGGGACGCCAGGACGATGCGCGGCGCGTCTTCGACGAAGTGCGTAGGATCGACCCGCAGAGCACCAGCCTCCGCAACACGCTCAAGCGCCTCAATCCATGAAGCTTCCCATTCGATCTTTCGCGGCAACCTTCTCGCCGTCCTCCTTCCTACCGACGATCCCATGCGCAAAGCCATCATCGATGCGGTGCAAGCCCAGTATCGACAGTTGCGCGACGCTGGTGTCGCATGCTGCCTCTCTTTGGCCCGCGCGTGACGCCTAAGTTATGGCCTGTGGCGGACGCGATCCGCCTGTGAGGCGGCGCAGTGTTTTCCTTATGTGTGGGAAGGTCAGCTAAGCGGTTGGAATCTAGCTTGCTTCGCCAGCTACCTTTTTCGAGCACATGCTGGACCTGTTGGGATCTTTTGGGTGCGCTTTTCGACCCGTTCTGAAATTAGGGGCCGTGCAGTTGCACGGCCCCTGTTGGCGTTTCTTTTAGATCGCGCCACGAGTCGCGCCTCGGATTGCTGCCAGCTGCTGTCAGCAATGGCGACGGCGCGAGGGCTTGCATGGTGGGTTTCGGTGAAACCTGCAGGCATCATGGGCGGCCCCCTCCATCGCCGCGGCTGTGCCCATGTCATCGCGTTCCACCGTTGCGCCGCTCGCGCTCGCCGTCGGCGCGCTCTTGATCAGCATGTTTTCGTATCAATTTGGTGCGTCGCTGGCGAAGCATCTGTTCCCACAAGTTGGCGCGCAAGGCGCTACTGCCTTTCGGCTGGGGATCAGCGCGCTGATCCTGCTGCTGTGGCGGCGGCCGTGGCGCCGCTCGGGCAGTCAACGCGATTGGCGCGTGCTGTGGGGTTATGGCCTCTCAATGGGTGCCATGAATCTGGTGTTCTATATGGCGCTGCGTACGATCCCGCTGGGCATCGCGGTCGCGCTGGAATTTACCGGACCGCTCGCATTGGCGATGTTCGGCTCGCGGCGGCTGCTCGACTTTGTCTGGATCGCGCTGGTGGTGGCTGGGCTCGGCCTGTTGCTGCCGCTGCGCGGACAGATGCAGGCGCTCGATCCGGTGGGCGTGATGTACGCGCTGGCGGCTGGCGTCGGCTGGGTGCTGTATATCGTGCTCGGCAAGAAAGCCGGCGCTTCCCACGGCGCGGACGCGGTGACGCTGGGCACCTCGATCGGCGCCTTGCTGGCGATTCCATTTGGTATCGCGCATGCCGGCAGCGCCTTGCTGTCACCGGCGCTGTGGCCGTATGCACTGGGTGTCGCGGTGCTCAGCTCGGCCCTGCCGTATTCACTGGAGATGATCGCGTTGACGCGGTTGCCGGCGCGCACGTTCAGCACCTTGTTGAGCCTGGAGCCGGCCATCGCGGCGATGGCCGGCGTGGCCTTGCTCGGCGAACAGCTCAGCCTGCTGCAGTGGCTGGCCATCCTGGCCATCATCGTGGCGGCCGCCGGTACTGCGTTGAGCGTGAGCCGGCCGGTGTTGACCGAGCCACTGGCGAATTGAGTGCCCGTTCTAAGAGCCGGTCCAAAGTCTCGTTGCGCGCACCATGTGCCTCTCAGATTGAAGGTCGTCATTCCCGCGAAAGCGGGAATGACGGCGTCTTTTGCAGACTTTGAACAAGCTCTTAGCCAACAGCAAGCTCGTACAAGACATCTCGACGCGAAGCCGCCACGCTTGCGGCCATGTGGACAGGTACGCTCTATGCCCTCGCCGCCGGCCTTATGTGGGGCCTGGTCTTCATCAGCCCGCTGCTGTTGCCGGACTATCCGGCGGCGCCGCAGTCGGTAGGACGCTATCTCGCTTTCGGCCTGATTGCGCTGCCGCTGGCGTGGATGGATCGCACGGCGCTGCGCCAGCTCGGTCGCGCCGACTGGCTTGAGGCACTGAAGCTCGCGGCGGTAGGCAACCTGCTCTATTACCTGTGCCTGGCCAGCGCCATCCAGCTGGCCGGCGCGCCCTTGCCCACCATGATCATCGGCACGCTGCCGGTCGTCATTGCCATCTCGGCGAACCTGCGCGACGCGCGGCGCGACGGACAGTTGCCGTGGCTGATGCTGGCTCCTTCGCTGGCGCTGATCGGCGCGGGCATCCTGTGCGTCAATCAGGCCGAACTGGAAACGCTGGGCAGCATCACCCATGGCGACCTCGCCCGCTACGCACGCGGTGCCTTGTTCGCAGCAGGTGCCGTGGCCTGCTGGACCTGGTATCCCCTACGCAATGCCGACTGGCTGCGTCGTCACCCCGAACGCAGCCCGCGCACCTGGGCGACCGGGCAAGGCATCGCCACCCTGCCGCTAGCCATGGGTGGCTACCTGTTGCTGTGGTGGTTCATGGGCGCAAGCGGGAGCACGTTTGGCATGCCGTTCGGCCCCCATCCATGGCGATTCATCGGCCTGATGGCGGCGATCGGCTTGTTTGCTTCCTGGCTGGGTACGCTGTGCTGGAATGCCGCGAGTCAGCGCCTGCCCACCGCGCTGAGCGGCCAGTTGATCGTGTTCGAAACACTAGCTGCCATGACTTACGCGTTCCTGCTGCGCGGCCGCCTGCCCGGCCGACTGACGCTCACCGGCATCGCCTTGCTGGTGATGGGCGTGGCTTGGGCCGTACGCATCCGACCGCGCCCACTCGCCATGGCGGCGGGGGAGAAATGATGAGCCGAGGTTGTAGCTGCCACATGGGCACGGCAACATGCGGTCACCCTCTCGCCTGACGTCCACGCCAATGAATCACCCTGACCAGCGCATTCCCCACGACGCCAACGCGCCGGTGGAAACCCTCTACGTCGGCAAGTGGCTGAGCCTGCGCAAGCGCGGCCGCTGGGAATACGCCGAACGCAACAATCCCGGTGGCGCGGTGATCATCCTGGCGGTAACGCCGGACGACCACGTGCTGTTCGTGGAGCAGTACCGCGTGTCGATCCTCAAGAACACCATCGAGATGCCCGCGGGCCTGGTGGGTGACCTGCACGAGCACGGTGACGAGGACGTGCTGCTCGCTGCCGGTCGTGAGCTGGAAGAGGAAACCGGTTATCGCTGCGAGCGGCTTGAATTCGTCCACGAAGGGCCGTCGTCATCGGGCATGAGCACGGAGACGATCGCCTTCGTGCGCGCCTGGGGCCTGCAAAAGGTCGGCCCCGGAGGCGGCGATGAAAGCGAGAACATCGTGGTGCACGAGGTGCCGCGCAAGGACGCCGGCGCATGGCTGTTCGCGCGTGCCGCCGAGGGTTACTCGATCGATCCCAAGCTGTTTGCCGGCTTGTGGTTCATCGAACACACCGGCCTGGCGATGCCAAGCTGAACGCAAGCGGCAGCGGTGACTAAAGAATCCAGCGGAACCGCCGATGTTTGTCTTGTCGTTCCTTATTCCGACCTGACCCCATCGACGGATTCCACCTATGAAGACTCTGATCGCTTCCGCCCTGTTCCTGTTCGCTCCCCTCGCCGCGCACGCCGCCTGCGCCCCGACCGACTTCGCCGTGCAGGATTTCAAGATGAAGGTCATGGGTTCCCGCCTGAGCCTCGCCGGCCAGCTGGTGAACCATTGCGCTGAAGCCGCCGCCGCGCAGGTCACCATCGAAGCCAAGGACGGTGCCGGCAAGGTGCTGCAGTCCAAGAAGGGCTGGCCGGCCGGCACCACCAATATCGCGCCAGGCCAGGCGATCGAATTCGACCTCGGCCGCCTGTTCCACATGGACCCGGAAATGCAGTCCTACACAGTCGGCATTGCCGACGTGCGTACCTGGTAAGGCTCAATCTTCACCCCTGCTTTGCCTGAGGCCCCGAAAGGGGCCTTTTTTTATGCCGATGTTCCTTGGATATCCCATTTGGGAGCACCGCGTCCCCACGCCTGGCCAAACCGTGCCCAGGGTCATTTCTGTGACGCAGTTCAAGTTTCCCGAAAGTAAGCCGATACGCTGTCGACCACCGACGATGACGTCGATCCGAGGGCCTCGGCCAAGGCCTATCGGGTCCCTGCGATAAAGGGGCCCGGCGGAAGTAGGGAGCGCCATGCATCTGGACATTCCGACCCTGACCTTCGTCAGTCTCCTGATGGGTATCGGCGCTTCGATCGGCTTTACGTCGCTCATGACGGTGTTGCGCAACCAAACCGTGCTGCGCATCTGGGTGGCGAGCTTGTGGATAGCCACCTTTGGGGTGCTGCTGATCGGACTGCGCAATCTTATTCCCGACCTGCTTTCGATCGTGGTCGGCAACGGCGCCATCGTCTTTTCCAACGCGCTCATGCTCAAGGGCATCGCCAAACACCTGGGTCAGCCCATGCGCTGGCGCTGGCCAGGATGCTTCGTACTGGTCTATACGGCATTCAGCGCCTGGATGACCTATGTCACACCTGACCTGGGGATGCGCCTGTTCATCGCCAGCCTGCAGGCAGTGATCTTCGATTTGGCCTATGCCTATCTGTTGCTGCGCTATGGCGAGCCCGCCATCCGCATGAGTTGCCGTATTGCCGCGGCCATCATGCTCATCAATGCCGCCTTCTTTCTCGTACGGGCCTTTATGCCCGTTGCATACGGCGCCAGTCAGGACATCATGCTGGCCGGCACGCCGGTTGCCGCGACGTATATTGTCGGCATCCTGACCGGGCTGGCATCGTATTTCGCGCTGTTGCAGCTCATTACCGAGCGGCTCATGGTCGACCTGAGTCGCGCCGCGCATACCGACGGCCTGACCGGGCTGCTCAATCGCAGCGCCATTGTGGCCGAGGGGCGCGCCAGCCTGGCGCGCTGCCAGCAGCGCGGGCAACCGTTCACGCTGCTGATCTTCGACCTGGATCACTTCAAGCAGATCAATGATCGCTGGGGTCATGATGTCGGCGACGCGGTACTTCGCCATGTCACGGCCATCCTGCGCAGCGGCATTCATTGGCCCCACATGCTGGCCAGCCGTTACGGCGGCGAAGAGTTCGTGCTTGCCCTGCCCGGAGCCACCCTGGAACAGGGCATGGACGTGGCGGAAAGGCTGCGCCACACGCTCGCCCATTCACATGCCAGGATCGACGATCAGTCCATTCCGGTGACCGCCAGCATTGGCGTCGCCGTGGCCCGACCGGGCACCCGCTTCGAACAATTGGTGCGCCAGGCGGATGAGGCGATGTATCGCACCAAGTTCGACGGCCGTAACGGCGTGAGCCTGGCGATGGCTGACAACGCACACTTCGCGGAAGCGGGTGATACGCGTTGCTGAAGCCCGTTGGGCATCTTCCCTGCGTCACCGACATCCTTGCTGCCTCCGCACGACACCTTCCCGGCCATGCGACTTCCGCCCTCAGCGGAAGCACTCAAGCGACAAGGGCATCGAACCATCCGTCGAACGGAAAGCCCATCGCGCGTGCCAGCCAGGCGTCGCACTTCGAACGAAAACCTCGCCCGTCCCTTGAGCCCGGAGCATGGCCACGTGCAGATCCCGGCACGGGCCACGCAGCAATTCGGATCAGGCTCTTAGTGCAACACGAACAGCTTGTCGAAGCCGGCCACGCGCAAAGTCCCGCGCAGGCTGCTATCCGCATTGACGATGCGGATCTCGGCGCGATCGGCACCGGCGTGCTCGCGCAGCAGCAGCAACATGCCGAGTGCGGAGCTGTCCATGCTGGCGACTTCGCCAAGGTCGATGACATAACTGCGCGCGGCCCGATGGCCAAGGCAGGCGTCATGAAAGTCTCGATGCACGCTGAAGTCGAAGCGCTGGCCAAGTTGCAGGGTGACGCAGTCGTGTTCGGAGTCGTGGTAAACAGTCAGGCTCATGGCATGCATCCTCAGAAGAGTTCGATCTCGCCGGCATCCATCGAGCTCTGCAGTGCCGGGCCGCGCGAGCGCAGACGAGCTTTCTCACGCTGGATGGCCAGGCGGCTGCGTACACGCTCGGCGCGCTGGGCCAACAACTCAGCATCGATTGGGCTGCAGGCCAGTTCCTCGATATCGCGCGTGCACTCGGTGGTGATGTCCTGCAGCTCGACCAGGCGCATGCGGGTCTGGTTGATCAGCTGGCTCAGGATGTCCTCGAACTGCAGCGAGCGAATGGTGGTGGATACGTCGGAGCCCAGGCCACGATTGATCTCGACCACCTGGTCGGCCACCGCACTGGTACGTGCGTCGCTCTCGGTGACGTGGGCCATCATGGCGTCGATGCCGCCCTTGGCGGAGAGGGCCACGTTGAGGTCCTGCGAGGCCATCGTGCCAACCAGCCCGCGCAGCTGCTCCATGGCAGCGCGCGCACGCTCGACATGACTTCCGATCTGCTCGTTGAACTGGTTGGAATGGCTAGCCAGGTTGCGAATCTCGCCTGCCACCACCGCGAAGCCACGGCCGGACTCGCCCGCACGTGCCGCCTCGATGGCCGCATTGAGCGCCAACAGGTTGGTTTCCTCGGCGATCGTGTTGACGTTCTTCAGCAGGCCGAACACGGCGTCCATTTCCTTCGCCATGCCGTCGATGCGGTAGACGATGCGCAGGCTTTCGCGCGACATCTGCACCACCATGCCAACGAAATGCTCCAGCAGGTCGCCGGTGCGCGCGGCGAAATCCTGCACCGACACGCCTTCGCTCTGTGCGTCGATGATCTGCCGCAACAACGACTGCTGCATGCCGGTCTTGCGCGAAAGGCCATCGAAGCCGCCGCCCAGCTCGGACACGGCATCGCGCAGCAGGTCCAGCGCCTGATGCAGCTCGCGGGTGGCGTGGCCAAGCTCATCGACTAACGAGCTGCGCACTTCTTCCAGGGCTTCGCGTACCGGCGCGTGATGCGTCAGCGATGCCGCGATCACCGGCTCTTCCGCCGCAGGGACACGGCGCAATTCAACGATCCAGGCGGCCGTGAGCAGCACGATCAGCACCGGCGCCAGCCAGGCCGACGGCCATAGCAGGGTCAGCAACAAGGCGACCGCGCTCGTCGTCATGCCGATGACAGGGCGCACACGCGGTAAGGAAGGGATGGCGTACATGGGGATATCCACGGATCAGGGCGCTGTTGCAACGGCGCGTTGGATGGGTTGGTGCGCCAACGCAAGCAGCCGCGCGGCTATATGGTCGAGTGGCAACTTCTCCGTGGCCGCGCCGAGCTTCCAGGCCGCACCTGGCATGCCCCACACCACAGAAGTTTCTTCGTCCTGCACCAGCGTATGAGCGCCGCCCTGCTGCAGCTCGAGCAGACCACGCGCACCGTCATCGCCCATGCCGGTCAGCAACGCGGCGACCGTTGCCCGGCCCACGCTGGCGGCCATGGAGCGGAACAGCACGTCAACGCTCGGTTTGTGCCGATTCACGGGCGGGCCGTTGTGCAGGCGGCACACATGTTTGGCGCCGTCCCACATCACCAACAGGTGCTGGCTGCCCGGCGCGATATACGCATGGCCCTGCTGGATCGGCTGGCCGTCGCGCGCTTCGCAGACGCGCATGGCCGAGTAGGAATCCATGCGTGCCGCGAACGGCCCGCTGAACGCCGCGGGGATGTGTTGCGTGATGACAATGGGCGGTGCATCAGGCGGCATCGCCTCCAGCACCACGCGTATCGCCTCGGTACCGCCGGTGGATGCGCCAATCGCAATGATCGGACTGCCGCCACGCGTACCCGCCGACTGTGCTCGTGGC
Source organism: Dyella humicola (assembly GCF_026283945.1). Taxonomy (NCBI): domain Bacteria; kingdom Pseudomonadati; phylum Pseudomonadota; class Gammaproteobacteria; order Lysobacterales; family Rhodanobacteraceae; genus Dyella; species Dyella humicola. The sequence goes on along the minus strand of NZ_JAPDPC010000004.1, from coordinate 168,708 downwards.
AGCACGGCGTCCGCGGAGAGACGCGGCGGCACATCGAGCTTGCGTACGGCGGTGCGTTGGCGCGGCCGTGCCAGCGAAGCCAGCTTCACCTTGGCGCAGATTTCCTGGGCGCCTTCGGCAAACGTGCTGGCCAGGTCGTTGCCAGGCTTGGTGAAGAAATCCACGGCACCCAGTTCCAACGCACGCAGAGTCACCTCAGCGCCTTCCTGGGTCAGTGACGACACCATCACCACCGGCATCGGGCGCAGGCGCATCAGGTTTTCCAGGAAGGTAATGCCGTCCATGCGCGGCATTTCGACGTCCAGGGTCAGCACGTCGGGGTTCAGCTGCTTGATCTTTTCGCGGGCAATCAATGGGTCCGCCGCGGTACCGACTACTTCGATACCCGGATCGCAGGAAAGCATGGTCGACAGCAGTTTCCGCACCAATGCGGAGTCATCGACCACCAGGACACGTACTCTTTCCATCGCTTTTAAGTCTCGCCTTCGTCGATCGGGTGGACTGGACGCGACCCACGCCTGCTGGCTCGTACGGGAGCCGGATACTGCCCATGTGAATCTGCTGCTGCGCCAAGTAGCGCCGCTAGAACAGCTCCACATCTCCCTTTATCGGATCATTTGCCAATCGCTTGAGATATTGCTTCTCGCCGTCCACCAGCACAGCGTCGGCGCGTCCACGCAACTGGCGCACGCGCGCCTTGCCGGTGGTAGGAAAGAACTGCACATGGCGGGGATGCACGTCACCGAGGTCTTCCGCGCGCACCGGGAGCCGTTCGGCCTCCAGATAGCGCCTCACGAAGGCGATATTGCGCGAACCGATGTCGGTCATGGTGGCGAGCACGCGACCGCCGCCAAACACCTTGACCTCGAGGTCAGCTCGATGACCGCCGGCCTTGAGGATGGCGTTGATCAACTGCTCCATCGCATCGTTGCCATAGCGCGCCGCGCGTCCCACGGTGTCGGCCCAACTGCCGCGCTCACCCAACGGTTCGGGCAACATGAAATGGTTCATGCCACCGATCTGGCGCTGCCGGTCGTAAATGCACGCCGAGACACAGGAACCGAGCACGGTGGAGATCATCTCTTCCTGCATGCTCACGTAGTAGTCGCCGGGCAGCACCTTGACGGTGATGCAGGCTTGTCCCGGGTCCCAGAAGCGACGCAAGTGCTCGAAGCCCGGCAATACACGCGCCGGATCGTAGCTGGCGCCAATGGGAAGGTTTACTGCGGGGACGCTCATGCACTGCTTTTCCGGTAGACCGTGCGTCCGATCAGGTCAAAATTGTCGTTGAGTCCGTACATGGACTCGGAATGGCCAAGGAACAGATAGCCGCCCTCGGGCAGCAGGCCGGCGTAACGCTGGAACAGGCGCTGCTTGGTGGGCTTGTCGAAATAGATCACCACGTTGCGGCAGAAGATCGCGTCGAATGGACCTTGCATTGGCCATTCGTGCAGCAGGTTAAGTGGCAGGATGCTGACGAGCTCGCGCAAACGCGGATGCACGCAGGCGAAATTGTCGTACTCGCCTTCGCCACGCAAAAACCAGCGGCGGCGCCTCTCAGTACTCACACCTTCAAGTCGCTCGATCGGATAGATACCCTTGCGCGCGGTTTCCAGCGCCTGTGGCGACAGGTCAGTGGCGAGGATCTTCGCATCCACTTGGCTGCCGTGCTTCTCCAGCGCCTCGGCAAGCACGATTGCAAGCGTGTAGGGTTCTTCACCTGTAGCGCAACCGGCTGACCAGATGCGCAGCCGGCCACCATGCTTCTTCTCGGCCAGCCAACGCGGCAGCAATTCGTTGGTGAGCAGGTCGAAGTGATGCGACTCGCGGAAGAACGCCGTGACGTTGGTGCTGATGGCGCTGGCCAGCTCACCGAGTTCGCCGTGGGGATCGCGCCGCAGCAGCTCGCAGTAGCCCTCGAAGTTCCTGAGCTTCAACGCCCGCAGGCGACGCAGCAACCTGCCCTGAACCAGCTGGCGCTTGTGCTCGCCCAGCGAGATGCCGCAGTGCTCGTACACGAAGGCGCGCAGGAAGCCGAACTCGCGGTCTCCTAGCGTCGGGCCATTCATGCCCGCCACGGCGGTGTTGCCATCGGTCACGGCGGGCATGCTCATGCTCAGAACTCCTTCCAGGCGCCAGCGTCAGCCGCTTCAGCGGGACGCGACGGACGTACCGACGCCCCGGGCGAGTTGCGTACGGCGGCGAATACCGCCTCGGCTTCGGCCATCACGGTCTGACCGCGCGCCTTTTCAGTGGCCGGCGTCGCCACTTCGTCGCTCAGGTGGAAGAAGCCCACCTGCCGCGCCAGTTCACCCGCCTGCTCCTGCATGGCGCGGGCAGCGGCTGCCGCCTCTTCCACCAACGCAGCATTCTGCTGGGTCATCTCATCCATCTGCAGCACGGCGTGGTTCACCTGATCGATGCCGGCAGACTGCTCCTGGCTGGCCGCGGCGATCTCCGCCACGATATCGGTGACCTTCTTCACGCTGTCGACGATGTCCGCCAGCGCCTTGGCCGACTGGTCCACCAGCGACGAACCCACGCGCACTTTCTCCGCGCTGTCGTTGATCAGGCCCTTGATCTCCTTCGCCGCACCCGCGCTGCGCTGCGCCAGGTTGCGCACTTCCGTGGCGACCACGGCGAAGCCACGGCCCTGCTCGCCGGCGCGGGCCGCTTCGACCGCCGCGTTGAGCGCCAGCAGGTTGGTCTGGAAGGCGATTTCGTCGATCAGGCTGACGATGTCGGAAATCTTGCGGCTGGAATCGTTGATCTCGCGCATCGCCGCACTGGCTTGCGCAGCCACTTCGCCACCGTGCTCGGCCTGTCGGCGCGTGGCGCTGGCGAGCTGGTTGGCATGGCTGGCGTTCTCGGCGTTCTGCTTGACGGTCGAGGTCATCTCCTCCATCGAGGAAGCGGTTTCCTCCAGGCTCGAGGCCTGTTCCTGCGTGCGCTGGCTGAGGTCATCGTTGCCGCGTGCAATCTGCTGGGCGGCCGAGCTCACCGAACCCGAGCCGTGACGCACTTCGCCAACGATACCGGTGAGGCGCTCGTCCATCGTGCGGAGTGCATCGAGCAATTCGCCCAGTTCGTCCGTGCTGGTGGTGGCAATGCCGTGACCCAGGCGACCGGTGGCAATAGCATGCGCAACCGACACCGCCTGGCTGAGCGTGGTGAGGATCGAACGCATCAGCAGCACGGCCATGATTAGCGCGATTAACAGCCCCGCCGACAACGCGACAATGCTGACGGCGCGAATCAGGTGATAGCGCGAGACCTGTCCGTCGTAGATCTGCTTGGCATCGGTGCGCTGCGCATCGACCAGCTTGGCCAGCGCGTCCTGGCGCTCCATCATCAGTGGGCGAACCTGCATTTCCAGCAGATCGTGAGCACCGGTATCGCCGTCCTTGAGCGCATCGACCATCGAGCTCTTCGCATCGGTGTAGTCGGCATCGGTCGAGCGCCAAGCGTCGTAGTGCTTTTTAACACCGTCACTCATCGGGATGGCGGCGAGCTGCTTCCGAAGCGGCTCCATCTCGGCCTGCAGCTTGGCGTAATCGGCCAGTTTGGCCTTGACCTGGTCCGCCTTGCCAACGAGCGATGCGGACTCGCCCAGCAGGATGAACGACATCAGCTGATGTGCCGTGAGCTGCGAGACGATCTGGGTCGGCACGATCTCTTCATCGTAGATCTGACCCATGCCGTTGTTCTGCAGCTGCATGGAGCCCAGGCCAATCACGGCACCGCCGATAAGCATCAGGCCAAGCAGGCCGAATACCAGACGCAGGCGACCGCGCACGGTGAGCTGGGGAATTTTCAATGTGAACTTCTTCATGGAGTATCCAGTTCCGGCAAAAACGGTCAGGCCACGGCTTTGACATCAGAGGCGGCTGGCAACGCTGCCTCCAGCATTTGTGCGTCCTGCGGCTGCAACAGCTTGTCCACATCCAGCAGAAGCACCATGCGCTCGCCGGTGGCGGTCAGTCCCCTGAGGTATTCGGTATCGACGGCGGTACCCATGTCGGGCACCGGACGAATCGCGTCATCCGCCACGTCGAGCACGTCGGACACGGCGTCCACCACGACGCCAAAATTACGCCCGGCAACGGTCACGATCACGGTGACCGTAGTGGCGTTGTAGTCCTCGCGGGCGAGGCCAAAACGCAGGCGCATGTCGATCACCGGCACGATCGCGCCACGCAGATTGAGCACGCCAAGCACGTAGTGCGGTGCCTGGGGAATTCGCGTCACCGGCGTCCAGCCACGGATTTCGCGCACGGCGAGGATGTCCACGCCGTATTCCTCGTGGGCGAGATTGACGGTGAGGTACTGCGACTGGAGCGCCTCGCTCCGGTGGATATCGGACATGTTTGCCTCGTCGTCGGAGCCGCCTGCTGGGCTCCCGTTCGACATCTGGATCGGCGGGGAGCCGGGAAACTTGAGGTTTTTTTGCCCTGCGCGAGGGTGCCGGGAGGATGCTTGCTGACCTGGCTTAGGCCTCTTCTTGTTGGCTGCCCGCGCGGATTTCCTGGCTGCGCCGGTTGGCGGCGATAGCGTCAGAAGGGCGGCCCCAGGCGGGCGAGCGCCGAGCCACGCGCTCTTACTCCTTCTTTCCTCCGGGGAGAAGGTTGCGATGAGGGTGCTTGCGATCGCGCTACAACCGAGCGTTATGGCCAGCTTGCCGCTTACGCAGCGGGCGTTCCGAACCGCTGCCGCGGTCCGGGTCACTTTTCTTTTGCTGGCCCAAAATAAAAGTAACCCAAAGAAAATGGCCTAAAGAGCCAGAGCTCATAGCATGGCGCGGGATACGAGCCTGACGGGCGTGGCCAGCCTAATGAGTGGCGGCCCACGGCCTACACACCGCGGCTACACCGCAACGCGCCATGGCGCAGAGGGCTTAAAGCGCGGGTCGTGCAGTGACCATCTGAGCATCGGGATACAGCAAGCGACGCGACCGTCGGCCGAGCCTGCTTTAAGTCCTCACCGCGGTGGCGCGTTGCGGGGTAGCGGCTGTGTCTCGCCTTGGGCTACCAGCTATTTGCTCGCGCAAACCTTCCAACGCTTTTATCCCTCGCCATGCTGCCAGCTCTAGAGGCCGTTTTCTTTGGGTTACTTTTCTTTTGGGCCAGCAAAAGAAAAGTGACTCGAGCGCCAGCAGGCGATCGAAACGCCCGCTGCGTAAGCGGCAACCTTGCGGCCACGCTCAGTTGTCGCGTGACAGCATGCACCCACCCCTCATCCCAACCTTCTCCCCAAAGGGGAAAAGGTGTAACAGCGCGCCCGTTGCGTCACGCAGCGCCATCACATGTTGGATCAGGCCGCCTTGCGTCGGCCCTGCAGACGTACCAGCCCCGCGATATCGACAATCAAGGCTACCGAGCCATCGGCGAGAATGGTGGCGCCGGATACACCTTGCACTCGGCGATAATTCGCTTCAAGGGACTTCACCACGGCCTGCTGCTGGCCGATCAAACCGTCGACGAACAGGCCGACGCGGCTGCCGTCGCCTTCCACGACCACCATCAGGCCCTCGTCGATGGCACGGACGGCGTTGTCGCAACCAAAAGCGTCGTGCAGGCGGATCACTGGCAAGTATTCGCCACGGAAGCGGAACAGCTCGCCCCCGGCCACGCTGCGTACCGCTTCCGTCTTGAGCTGCACGGATTCGACAATCGACACCAGCGGCACGATGTAGCGCTCGTCGCCAACGGCTGCCGTGAGGCCATCGATGATCGCCAGCGTCAGCGGCAAGGTGATGGTGAATTTGCTGCCCCTGCCCTGCGTGCTGCGGATGGTGACGGTACCACCAAGGTCGGCGACGTTGCGGCGAACCACATCCATGCCCACGCCACGGCCGGACAGGTCGGTGGTGACGGCGGCGGTCGAAAAACCGGGCTGGAAAATCAGGTCGGCGACGGCTTCATCACTTAGGCCTTCTCCGTTGGCGATCAGGCCGCGCTGCACGGCCTTGGCCACGATCGCGTCACGGTTCAGACCGGCGCCGTCGTCGGACACTTCCACGACGATGTTGCCGCCGCGGTGGGAAGCCTCGAGCTTGAGCGTACCCATGTCGGACTTGCCCGCAGCGCGGCGCTTGTCCGGCGTTTCCAGGCCGTGATCGATGGCGTTGCGCACCAGGTGCACCATCGGGTCGCCAATCTTCTCGAGCACGGTCTTGTCGAGCTCGGTCTGCTCGCCGACCAGCTCCAGCTTTACCTGCTTGCCCAGCTTCTGGCTGATGTCGCGCACCATGCGCGGGAAGCGATTGAAGACGGACGCGATCGGCAACATGCGGATACCCATGACCGTTTCCTGCAGCTCGCGCGTGTGACGCGCCAGCTGGGCCAGTCCCTGCTCCAGCATCGCGACGCGCGTGGCGTCGTACTCACCGCGAAACGTATCGAGCATGGACTGCGTAATGACCAGCTCGCCGACCAGGTTGATCAGCCCGTCGATCTTGTCGATCGACACGCGCACCGAACTGGACTCGGCACCTGCCTCACGCTGCGTACGCACCGCGCCGGCGTCCGCCACGTTCGCCGCCGCCGCGACGGGGGCCGCCACTACATGAGCATCAGCGGGCTTGGCAATGACGTGCTGCGCCTCGATGTCGAGATCGCACTCGTCTTCCACCCAGTCGAATACCGCACCGATGTCGGCGCGCTTCACCGGGCCATTCAAGCTAATGGTCCAACCCAGGTGGCACTCGGAGGGTTCGAGCTCGGCGAGCGTCGCGGGTAGTCGGTCAAATTCGCAGATGGCGACCAGCTCACCCAAGCCGGCGAGCTCTCGAATCAAGCGAAGTGGATCGTTGCCACTCGCCAACATGCCGGGATGAGGGCGGAAGCGAACCGTCCAGGCATCGGCCTGATCTTCCGCCCGCCGCGCCTGCACGCCGCCCGCTGGAACACCGCGGCCCATGGCCGCGGCCAGTTCATTGCGCAGGCCCTCGGCCACCGCGTCATTGAGCGGCTCGCCAGCCTGTGCACGGGCAAACATGCCGCGCAGGCAGTCGACCGTACGCAGCAACAGCTCAATGATCGAGCCGTCGATGGCGCGCTTGCCGCTGCGCACTTCGTCCAGCAGCGACTCCGCCTCGTGGGTGAACGAGGACATCTCCGGAAAGCCGAAGGTCGCCGCGCCACCCTTGATGGAATGCGCCGCACGAAAGATGGTGTGCACCAGTTCCCCGTCGCCGCCGTCGTCCAGCGCAAGCAGCGACGACTCCATCGCATCGAGTCCCTCCAGGCTCTCCTCGATGAACACCTGTTGGAACTGCGCCAGACCAGCCTTGCTCATAAGGAGACTCTCCGCGCTCAGCCGAGCACGCGTTTGACGGTGGCCAGCAACTGCTCCGGATCGAACGGCTTCACCAGCCAGCCCGTCGCGCCGGCGGCCTTGCCCTCCATCTTTTTGTCGGTATGCGACTCGGTGGTCAGCATCAGGATCGGCACGCCCTTGTATTCCGGCATCGTGCGCAGCTCGCGCACCATGCTCAGGCCATCCATCACTGGCATGTTCACGTCGGCCAGCACCAGGTCGTAGCGACTGCCACGCGCTTGATCCAGCGCGAGCTGGCCGTTCTCGGCCTCGCTCACGTCATGACCGGCACCACGCAGGGTGAAGGCCACCATGCCGCGCATCGAAGCCGAATCGTCCACCGCAAGAATCTTTGCCATCTTCCACCTCAGTTTCAGGCCGGCATGGGTGCCGGCAATTCCAGTACTTGTGCCAAGCCGAGCAGACCGGCCGCATCGCGCATGACCGCGCTGACGCCGTGCCACGTCGACGACTGGCCGCGCGTCGCCGATTCGCGCCGAAATACCACCAGCAGCTGCAGTGCGGCGGTGTCCACGCGTTCCACGCCAGCGCCATCGATGTGCACCATCGGCGCGTCGAGCGCTTCGAGCAGCTCAGCCTTGACGGCGGCAAGCTCGGCCAGGCGAAAGTCTGTCGGCAGCGCCACCACGCGCGCACCACTCTCGCCTTTGCGTTGTGCTGTCGCCTTGCCCATTGACTTGCTCTCGCTGCGCCCCGTGGCGTCCTCGGAGTGCTTATCGGCCGTGGCGGGCATCGCTTTAGCGAAACGCTTCGCGCAAACAGGCGATCACCGCGACCAAAGCCGACTCAAGTTTCCTGCGGGCCCGCCGATGTAGATGGCACGGATGGGCGCGCGCACGTCGCCCCGCCGCAAGGAGCTACGTCTTGGTCATACAACCCACCAGCTTGGCCGCCCTGGCCTGGGCCGGCGCTGCCTCGGGCAGTGCCGCGGAGAGCTGGCGCATCGGTACCGTGCTCGCCGCACGGCCGCTGGGGATCAATCCGGATGGCTTGATGGTGCTGCAGATCGGCGCGATGGCGGTGGAAGCCGAAGCACCACGCAGCCAGCTGCCCTCGCAATTTCAGGTGCGCGTGCTCACCCTCGGCGCCCAGCCGCTGCTCGAAATCATTGCGCCGCATACGCCTGAACCGGCCATCCAGGTCGCCCTGCGCGAGCGCCTGCCGCAGCAGAATGGCTATGCGCCCTTGCTCGCCACGCTCGATGCCTTGGCGCAGCGTCCCGCACTTCGCCAGCTACCGGCCTATATCCGTCCCGCACTCGCCCTGCTGGAACACGGTGTGCGCACGCCGGCAGAGATCACCCGCGGCGAAGGACTTAGCGAAGCGATCAAGCGCAGTGGCCTGTTCCTTGAATCGGAATTGGCGCAGGCACACTTGGACATGGCCGGCTTGAGCCAGGAGGACTGGAAGGGAGCGCTGCTGCGCCTGGCCAGTCTGCTCGACGACTACCTGCCCGCACGCCGCCCACAAACGAGCGACAGCGAAACACCACCTCCCTTGCAGCAACGCGGATTGCAGGCGCAGCCACGCGTCATGCTGCCGCCGGAACTGCTCGACGACGACGTCGACGCCCTGCTCGGCCGCCTGCACGGCGAAGTGCACGCGGCACTCGCCCGCGTGGAAGTGGCGCAGCTGGAAGCCACTACCGTCCCCGCATGGATGATCGAGATTCCGCTGCAAGGCGAGGCTGGCCGCGACATTCTGCAGATCCAGATGCAGTACACCACCGAGGCTGATGGCAGTACCTCCTGGGTGCTCGGCTTCGCCCTGGACCTGCCCGCGCTCGGCCCCGTGCAAGGTGAGCTGCAGCTACGCGACCTGCGCCTGGCCGTACGCTTGTGGGCAGAGCGCATCGACACCGTACAGCGCCTGGAACATCAATTCGGCCCACTGCGCCAGCGGCTTTCCGCCTGTGGCCTGATCCTCGATCAATTGAGCTGCCAACAAGGCCTGCCTCATTCGAGCGGACCGCACAGCGCGATTCTGCTGAAGGCCATGGCATGAGCACATCACTGCCTCCCGCCAAACGACGGGTGAGTCTGCGCCTCTCGGGCGGACCTGCGGACGCACCGTCTCCGCCCGTGTTGCCACCAGAATCGCTGGAGACCTTGCTTGCACGCGCGCGTGCCCTGGGCATTCCGTTGCACCACGATCCACAGATGGCCGCCCTGCTCGCCTCCTTGCGCTTACGGCAGGACGTGCCGGCGATTCTCTATGCGGCGGCGGCATCGGTGCTGGCTTGCGTGTATGACGCGACGGAGCATCAGGAATAGGCCAGCCTTGGCCATTCCCAGGACAGCGCGCGATATCGGGACGTGCCGCCTAAATGGGCCATGTGCTAACGAGACGACCGACGGGCACGATCGGTGCGCAGGCGCGACTCTTCGGCAGGCCAACGAAGCTCCGGACGGCGCTCCCGTTCGCGAAGGTGGCCCACGAAATAGCCGGCAAAGAACGCGCCTGGAATCAAAGAGAAGGCTAATAGCATCAACATCAGTACAGTCCCGCATCGGGTAACCCCTACCTTAGGCAGGGCTTTGTGCCCTTGTAATGAGACTGGTCTGAAAATGTCCCTTGTTCCAAGAGAACCGAGATACGAGGTCATGGCGCCCGTGCGCCAACCGTGCCCACCATCGAGGACGCCTTGCCATTTGCCCAACAGCTACCAGATCGGCTACAGGCGTCGCCTTGATGGATTGCGTGAAGCGCGCTCAAGGCGGCTCCAACGATGAGCCAGCACGCAAGGACTTGAAGCCGCGCTTATGTCGCCTCACTTTCCAGCGGCAATCGACAGAACCTCCGCACATCCAGCAGCGCGACAAAACCGCCCTGCCACGGCAGCACGCCATGAACCGGATCATCCTCGCGCTCCGCGCGACCCGGCGGTGGCGGTGCAATCTGCGTAGCGTCGAGTGGCACCATATCGCCCACGGCGTCCACGCGCACACCTACCAGATGACTGCCATAAGCCAGCATCACCAGCCTCGAGTCGGCCTCATTCTCCGGCTCCGCCTCAGCCAGACCAAGACGACGGCGGCCGTCGAGCACGGGCACAATGCGTCCGCGCAGATGGCGGATGCCGAGCAGATCGGATGCCGCCCCTGGCACGGGCGTCAGCTCGCCATCGCGGATCACTTCGCTCACCTGCGCCAATGGCGTGGCGTACAGCTGCTCGCCAAGACGGAACGAAAGTGCGCGCTGGCTGGCGTGAATGGCGTTCATAGCAACGACGGTCAAGACTTCGACTCCTGGGTGTGCGCTGGCTTGGCGGGCGCTAGCCCGGGCACGGATTAGGGACCGCGGTCCGGCATGGCGGCGCGCTGTGCCGTGACGATGATCGTGCCGTTTGCTGGTGTGGACGTCGAAGGGGATGCCTCTTCGGCATGGCGCACGGCTCGGGCAGGCCCCGCCAGCATCACCTTGTTCACCGGGAGATCACCAGCGGGCAGGCCCTGAATTTTCGATACCGGCGCATGCTCCTGCATGCCGGTGACAGCGATGGGAGTCGCAGCGGGCGCCACCGAGCTAGCCGTAGTCGGCACTTCGCCACCGGCCAACTGCCCCATGTGTTGGACATCGTTGTAGAGACGCTTTGGTGCATCCTGATCGCTCAGCACGACGACCAGTACGCGGCGATTGTGATTGCGGCCATCTTCGGTGGCGTTCGCCGCGCTTGGGCGATATTCACTCCAGCCGACGATGCCGAGCCGCGTCGGATCGACGCCGTGCTCAGAGAACAGCCGCGCCACACTCGCCGCACGCGCGGCCGACAGTTCCCAGTTGGACGGGAACACCGACGTGTTGATCGGTTGGTCGTCCGTATAGCCCTCGATGCGCACGGGATTGGTAAACGGCTGCAGGATGCCGGCGATCTCGTTGAGCACGCCGTCGGCCGGTGTCGACAACTTGGCGACGCCGCTGGGAAACAGGATGTCGGTACGAATTTCGATTTCCAGCCAAGTGGTGGTGCGCCGAACCACGACCATCTGTTTGTCGATCAGCGGCTGCAGCGCGCGCTGCACCTGATCGCGGATGTGTTCGAGATTTTGCTCCGAAACGCGCTGCTGGGCAGCGCGTAGATCCGCCGCACGTATCGGCACCGGTCGCTGTGGAATGGGCACGGCGAGTGGCGTGGTAGCCGCACCCGGCTGGCCTGGGGGCGCCGCTACGGCGGGGTCGACATTGTGCGGTTGAGCGCGGGTCTGCGGCATCGCGGCGATGACATGACTGGAGCCGTTGAACGCCTCGATGATCGACTCGGACATCACGCGGTACTTGCCTTCGTTCACCACCGACACGGCGTACATCACCACGAAGAACGCGAGCAGCAACGTCATCAGGTCCGCATAGGGAATCGCCCATGCTTCGTGATTGACGTGATCCTCGTGGTGCTTCTTGCGACTCACGGCAAGTAGCCCTGCAGCTTCGCCTCGATCTGGCGCGGGTTGGCGCCTTCGGCAATGGACACCAGGCCCTCGATCAGGATCTCGCGCATCTGCGTCTGCTTGTGCACCAGCCCCTTCAGGCGTGAGGCGATCGGCAACATCAACATGTTGGCCAGCGCCACGCCGTAGATGGTGGCCACGAAGGCGGCGGCAATGCCGTGGCCGAGCTTGCTTGGGTCAGCCAGGTTCTGCATCACCGCCATCAAGCCCATCACCGCGCCGATGATGCCCATGGTCGGCGAATAAATGCCGGCGTTCTCATAGACCTTGGCGGCTGCCAGGTCTGCGTGCTCGCGGGCGTCCACTTCCACTTCCAGCACGCCGCGTATCGCATCCGGCTCACTGCCGTCGACCAGTAGTTGCAGGCCCTTGCGCACGAAGGTGTCGTCCTCCGATTCGATCTGCGGTTCCAGGCCGAGCAGGCCCTGGCGACGAGAGATCTCGCTCCAGCCCACGATGCGGCTGATGAGATCGGCCGGCTGATGTTTCGGCGGCTTGTAGACCATCGAGAACATCTTCATCGACTGCTTCAGCGCCTTGCCCTGGTTCTGCACCAGCAAGCAGGCGATGGTGCCCATGAAGACGATCACAAAAGCCGCCGGGTTCCACAGCGCACCGACGGTGGAGCCCTTGAGGATGGTGCCGACGATGATGACCACGAAGGCCAGGATCGTACCAATGAGACTTACCAGGTCCATGTCAGGCGGTCACTTGCAGGGAGGGAAGGAGTTGGCCATCGCCGCCGGCGAGGCCGGCGAGATCCATGACCAGGGCAAGACGGCCGTCGCCCGTCACCGTGGCGCCGGCCACGGCGGGTACGTCCGCAAACAGGGGGCCGAGCGGCTTCACCATGACGTCTTCACGCCCAAGCACTTCGTGCACCAGGCAGCCAAGACGCAGGTGGCCAATATGCAGTACCACCACATGTCGGCCGGGGGCACCTTCAACGCCGACCCAGCCGGCCAGGTCGGCCAGCGCGAGTGCGCGACCGCGATGCGCGGCGACGACGCGGCCGTCGAGTCGCTGGTCCTGTCCCGGCGACAGCTCGAATACTTCTTCGATATTGCTCAGCGGCAACGCGAGGAGACGTCCACCGACGCGCACCATCAGCACGCGCTGGATCGCCAAGGTCAGCGGCACGGCCAGTTCCAGTGTGCTACCGCGACCCAGTTGCGAGCGCACCTGCAGCGTGCCACCCAGTTCGGCCACGCGCGTCTTCACCACGTCCATGCCGACGCCGCGGCCGGAAATGTCGGACACGGTGGCCGCGGTGCTGAAGCCGGGGCGAAAAATCAATTCGTAGCATTCGTTTTCAGTGAGGCGCGCCGCCTGGGCCTCGTCGATGACGCCTTTCTCCACTGCTTTGCGGCGCAGGATCTCGGGATTCATGCCGCGGCCGTCGTCGGCCACGGAGATGACGATACGTTCACCGCGCTGGCTCGCTGAAAGCGTGACGTGTCCCTTGCGTGGCTTGCCTGCGCGCTCGCGCTCCTCGGGCATCTCAAGCCCATGGTCGAGTGCGTTACGGATAAGGTGGACCAGCGGATCGGCGAGCGATTCGACCAGGCTGCGATCGAGATCGGTGCTCTCGCCTTCCTGTATCAGTTCGACTTCCTTGCCGAGCTGGCGCGCGAGATCGCGCACGATGCGCGGGAAGCGCTGGAACAGGCGCCCCACAGGCTGCATGCGCATGCCGAGCACGGCATTCTGCAAGGCATCGGCAACGCGATCGAGTTCGCTGGCCGCCAGTGCGAGCGTTTCATCGCCGTTGCGTGCAGCGAGACTGAGCAAGCGGTTGCGCACCAGCACCAGTTCGCCCGCGCGGTGCACGAGTGCATCGAGGCGCGCGGTATCCACGCGCACCGTCGTTTCGGCAGCCGGTGCGGGGCTGCGCGCAGCGGGGGCCGCGCTCGGCGTTGCAGCAGGGACGGCGACCGGTGTGGTGCTTGCGGAGATGGCTCCGGGTGCGGAGCCCTTGCCATGCAGGTTGTCCAGCAGCGCTTCGAACTCGTCGTCCGAGATCGCGCCCGAGGCCATCGTGCTTGGAGGCGCCGTAGCGGTCACGGACGCCGCGCTTGGCGCACCGCCCTTGCCGTGGAGATTGTCCAGCAAGGCTTCGAATTCATCGTCACTGATGCCGTCATGGGTGGTCGGCACCGCCGCCTCGTCGAGGCCGGGCGCGCCGCCCGAGCCGTACAGGCTGTCCAGCAAGGCTTCGAATTCCGAATCGTCGATGCTGCCATCGCCAGCCGGAGCCGCCATCGGCGCGGCCACCGGCCTGCGAGCTGCAGGCGACCTGGCGGCCTGGGCCGGCATCAGACGCTTCAGCAGGCCCGGCGGCGGCATCGCCATCGCGCTACCGCCCGCCAAGGCTGCCAGCATGTCGTTCAGCAGATCGAGCGCTTCCAGCAATGCGTCCATGCGCTCGGCATCGAGCAGCAGCTGACCGGTGCGCGCGATGTTGAGCAAGTCCTCGGCGTGGTGGCACAGCTGCACCATCGGCTCGACGGCGAGGAAACCGGCGCCGCCCTTCACCGTGTGGAACGCGCGGAACACCGCATTCAACAGCTCGGCATCGCGCGGCGCGGCTTCCAGCCCGATCAGCTGTTCGCCCAGGCGCTGCATCAACTCCCCGGCTTCCACCAGGAACGTGTCGCGCAGCTCGGTGTCCAGCTCGGGACTCATGCTCAGAACCCGAACTCGCTTAGCAGACGATCAGCCTCGTCCTGGCTGGTCACCTTGACCGGTCCCACGGCGACTTCGCCGCCTGCGAGCGCGCCGGTCAGGCTCACCAGTTCCAGCAGCGACGATTCGACACTGCCGATGAAGTTGACGACTTTCTTGATGCGCTGGCCGGACAGGTCCTGCCAGGACTGCGCCACCACGAAATCGGCCAGGCCGTCGCGGCAGGCGGTGGAGAAGCCCTTCGCCTCCAGCGCCAGCACGTGGGCGACGTCGCTGGGCGGCGTGCCGTCGATCACCGCGCTGGCGTTCGCGGCCAGCGACTCGGCCTGCGGGCGCATGCGCTCGGCGAAATCAAGCGTGCGGTGAGCGGCCTGCGAACTCATTTCCAGCACGTCCTGCAGATGCTGGCGTGCATCGGCCACGCTGCCCGGCACGCCTTCCTGCGCGAGGTCACCGCCGAGACGGCGCACGGCGTCGTGCAAATCACGGGCGAGCAGGCCCAACGCACGGAATACGCGCTGTTCACGCTCACGCACCAGTACGTCCAGCGCCTGTTCGAACGCGGCGCCGTCGGTGCTGTTGAGCAGGTCGTGCAATTCCGGCGGCAGCGTTTCGCCCGCCATCAGGGATGCCTGTGCGTTCATGCGGTGGCTCCGCTGGCGGCGAGCCGCTCGAAGATCTTGCTTAGTTTTTCCTGCAGCGTGGCCGCGGTGAAGGGCTTGACAATGTAGCCGTTCACGCCGGCCTGGGCGGCAGCGATGATCTGGTCGCGATTGTTTTCCGCCGTGACCATCAGCACCGGCATGCCCTTCAAGGCGGGCTCGGCGCGGATCGCACGAAGCAGGTCGATGCCCGTCATGTTGGGCATGTTCCAATCAGTCACCACCATGTCGAAAGCGCTGTTGCGCAACATGGTGAGCGCGTTTTCGCCATCGTCGGCTTCCTGGATCAGCGTATTGCTGAAGCCCAGTTCCACCAGCAGGTTGCGAACGATGCGCCGCATGGTGGAAAAGTCGTCCACCACCAGGATCTTCATATTCTTGTCCAAACCACTTTCTCCGCTTGCACCGTGCGGTCCGGTGCGCCAAGCCTCAGGGAATGTCGGGGTACCGCTCAATCGTTTTCGCGCCACCCGGTCATGCGCGCTCGCAAGCGCACGATGGCCTGGCCGTGGATCTGGCAGACCCGCGACTCGGTGACGCCGAGTACTGCGCCGATTTCTTTGAGGTTCAACTCCTCTTCGTAGTACAGCGACATCACCAACTGCTCCCGCTCCGGCAGGCCTCCAATCGCGTCAATCAGCGACTGGCGCATGCCATCGTGCTCGACGCTGTCCGGCGGACTCAGGCTGTCCGCATCGGCCACGTCGAAGGCTGCACCACCATCACCGTCGTCCGGCACGGAGAGGCTGAGCAACCGTGCACTCGCCGCATCGGCCAGCACCTGGTGGTACTCCTCGGCGCCGATGCCCAGTCGCCGCATGACTTCGGCGTCCTCGGCATCCGCGCCGGTTTCAATCTCGATCTGGCGCACCACCTCGGCCATCTCGCGCACCTTGCGGTGGACCGATCGGGGAGTCCAATCGGTACGCCGCAGTTCGTCGAGCATTGAGCCACGAATGCGGATACCCGCAAACGTCTCGAAGCTGGCGTTACGCCCGGTGGTGAAATTTCGCGCAGCCTCCAGCAGCCCGATCATGCCGGCCTGAATCAGGTCGCTCACGTCCACACTCGGCGGCAATCGACCCATCAAGTGATAGGCGATCCTTCGCACCAGTGGCGCGTGCAGGCGAACCAATTCGTCGGCACTCTGCCTTTGCAGTTGCAGATATTCGGAAGCCACACTCATTTCACCACCCCGTCGCTGCTGCGGCCTGCCTGCTGAAGAAGGCGATACGGTCCAGCCCCAGTCGCTCGGGTTCACTCCATGTATCGACCGCACCTGCCAATTGCTTGAATGCCTGTCCCGACCGACTGGAAGGCCACAGGTCCACCACCGAACTCTGCCGGCGTATGGCCTGCTTGAGGCGCTCGTCGTGCGGCACCATGCCCATGAATTCGAGCGCCACATCGAGGAAGCGATCGGTGACACGCGCCAGTTTCTGGTGCAGCTGGCGGGCTTCGCCAGCATTGCGCACCATGTTGGCCACCATGCGGAAGCGCCGCACGCCGAATTCGCGGCTGAGCACCTTGAGCATGGCGTAGGCATCGGTGAGCGAAGCCGGCTCATCACAAACCACCAGCACGACGTCGTCGGCCGCGGCGGCGAACATCGCCACGTTGTCGGACAGACCCGCGGCGGTATCCACCAGCAGGTAGTCCGGCGGCATCACCAGATCATCGAACGCGCGGATCACCGCCGCATGCTCGCCATTGCTGAGCTGGGCCAGCCGTCGCGCACCCGAACCTGCGGGCACGACCTTGAGACCGCGCGGCCCGGTGATCAGCAGATCCTCGATGCCGCAGCTGCCGTCGAGCAGGTGACCAATGTGACGCGTCGGCGTAAGGCCCAACAGCACATCGACATTGGCCAGCCCCATGTCCGCGTCGAGCAGGATCACTTCGTGCCCGGCCATGGCCAGTGCCATGCCCAGGTTGACCGACACGGTGGTCTTGCCCACGCCGCCCTTGCCACCCGCGACGGCGATCGCACGACAGCGTCGACCCGTGGCAGGAGTGGCCAGACCGAAGGCCTGGTCACGGGCGGCGGGCGGCTTGCCTTGTCGCTCGGTCAACGCGCGCAACATGCTTTCCAGACCGATCGCCTGATTCATTGCGAGGATGCTATTCATGCGCTAGCCACCGCCATGCCAAATCGTTCAGCCATGACCTCGTCGTCCGAGGCCGCAGCGCCTTTGTTCTTAAGCACCTGTGCTGCGCGGCACACCAGCACACGCGCATCGGCAGCGGCGATGTCTTCAGGCACACGCTGGCCATCGGTGATGTAGTCGATCGGCAGCCGATGACGGATGACCACCGACAACGCGCCACCGAGGCTGGGCGCTTCGTCGAGTTTGGTCAGGATGCAGGCATGCGGCTTCAGCGGCAGATAGGAGCGCACCGCTTCGTCCAGCGACGGCGCCTGGGCGTTCGCCGCCAGCACCAGGCAGGCGCGCAGGTCACCGGCATTGCCAAGCACGTCCAGCTGCTGGGCCAAACGTGGATCGCCACCTGCCACGCCGGCCGTATCGACCAGCACGGTGTGGCAACCGCGTAACAGATCCAGCACATGGCGCAGGCTGTCCGCATCGTAGGCCGGATATACGCGCACGCCGAGCAGGCGGCCGTAATGCTCAAGCTGCGCTGCGGCACCGATGCGATAGTGATCCGTACTCACCAGCGCCACCTGGGATGCGCCGTGACGCATCACCGCGCGCGCGGCCAGCTTGGCGATGGTGGTGGTCTTGCCGACACCGGTGGGGCCCACGAGGGCGGTGACGCCGGTACGTTCCGACTGATCGTGGCGGCTGATGGACAGGCTGCGGCTCAGCATGCCCAGCGGCAGATACCTCGCTTGCTCGGCATTGATGGCCACCGGCAGGTCGTCGGCCAGCTGGCGAGCGACATCGGGTTCGATGCCGAGCCGCGTCATCTCGCGCAACACACGGGCGCGCATCGGCTGGCGGCGCTCCATGTCGTTCCACACGAGGCTGGATAATTGCGTCTCCAGCAAATCGCGCAGGCTGCCCAGCTCGGCGCGTACGCGTGCGGTGTCCTGCACGGCGCGCTCAAGCAGCGGGTGGATCGGTGCCGACGGATCGACCATCGGCGTTTCCTGTTCGACGTTCGACACCGGTGCGGCGGTCACCGGCGGCAGCTCGACAGGTACCGTGGGCACCGCATTCGGCCGCGTCGGAATCGCGGTCAACACGGGTGCGTGGTCTCGACGATCTGAAGTCGCCGCCTTGTCTTGCTGGCTCCACATCACCGGCGCGGCTTCCACCAACGGTGCGGGCGCGACGGATCGCGGCGTCCGCTCCTCGACCTCCAGCGGCGCTCCGTGGCGAGCCGCTTCGCGTACCAGTGCTTCGTCGAAATCGACGGCGGCAATGATCTCGATGCCCTCGTCCATCCGGCGCGTTGAGAGGATCACCGCGTCGGGTCCCTGATCCTCACGCACTTCGCGCATGGCCTGTCGCATGTCGGCGGCCACAAAGCGTTTGATCTTCATGTCTTGCTCCAAAAGTGGGAGATGAGGGACGGGCGACTGGGGCGCGAAAACCGGTGGGTGGCGCGATGCCCTGCACACGACCGTTGGAACGCTCGCTGCATGTGTGCATCCCCGCTACCCATTCCCCACTCCCGCTTCATCATCGTCTCCATCGTCAGCGACCAAGCGCCTGGACCAATCGCACTCGGCGGTTGTCCGGCACCTCGTTGTAGGCCAGTACGTGCAGGTTCTGTGCCACGTGCCGCGTGAAGCGTGCGAGCCACGGGCGAAGCTGCGGCGCGACCAGCAACACGGCCGGTTCGCCGCTCATTTCCTGCTTGCGCGAAGCCTCTGCAACCCCTTGCTGCAAGCGGTCCGCGAGGCCCGGTTCCACCGCCGCGCCCGCTACGCCGCCATTGGCAAGCGAACCGAGCAGGATCTGCTCCAGTTCCGGCGCCAGCGTGATGACGGGGATCTCGGTGCCGAGCCCGCTGATCTCCTGCACGATCTGTCGACCCAGCGCGACGCGCACGGCGGCGGTGAGAGTGCCGGGATCCTGACTCTGCCCTGCGTGCTCCGCCAAGGATTCGACGATGCTGCGCATATTGCGGATCGGTACGCGCTCGGCCAGCAGGTTCTGCATGACCTTGACCACGACGCCGAGCGACAGGCGCTTGGGCACCAGGTCTTCCACCAGCTTCGGCGTGGTTTGCGCGAGACGGTCGAGCAGCTGCTGCACGTCCTGATGGCCGAGCAGTTCGTGCGCATGGCCTTGCAGGATGTGCGAAAGATGCGTAGCGATGACCGTGGCAGGATCGACCACGGTGTAGCCGAGGCTCTGCGCCTGTTCGCGCTGGCCTGGCTCGATCCACAGCGCTTCCAGCCCGAAGGCCGGATCGCGCGTACTGATGCCCTGCAGTCCTTCCTGCACGCGGCCGGGGTTGATCGCGAGCAGTCGATCGTTGTGCACCTCGGCCTCGCCCATCGGCACGCCCATCAAGGTGATGCGATAGGCGCTGGGGCCCAGGTCCAGGTTGTCGCGAATATGCACGGGCGGCACCAGGAAACCCAGTTCCTGTGAGAGTTTGCGACGCACCGACTTGATGCGTCCCATCAGTTCGCCGCCCTGGTGCGTGTCGACCAGGGGAATCAGCCGATAGCCGACTTCCAGGCCCAGCGGATCGACGCTGGCGACGTCCTCCCAGCCCAGTTCCAGTCGTTCGGTCGGCGCCGCGGGTGCCGGTGCTTCGACGACGGACTGATCCAGCTTGGCGCGCGCTTCGCGCTCACGCTTGACCATCAACCACGCCGCGCCACCGCAAGTGCCGCTTAACAGCAGGAAGGCGATATTCGGCATGCCGGGAATCACCCCCATCACGCCCAGCACCACGCCGGCCACCGCCAGCGCCCGCGGCTGGCCGAAGACCTGGCCGATCAGCTGCTTGCCCATGTCCTGCGAGCGCGACACGCGCGTCACGATCACCGCCGTGGCGATCGACAACATCAGGCCCGGCACCTGCGCCACCAGACCATCACCGATGGTGAGCAAGGTGTAAGTCTTGGCCGCTTCGGCGGCGGACAGTCCGTGCTGCATTACGCCCACGAAAAAGCCGCCGACAATATTGATGAGCAGGATCAGGATGCCCGCCGTGGCATCGCCGCGCACGAATTTCGACGCACCGTCCATCGAACCGTAGAAGTCCGCTTCCTCGCGCACCTCCTGGCGGCGATCACGCGCCTGCTCCTGGTTGAGCAGGCCGGCGTTGAGGTCGGCATCGATAGCCATCTGCTTGCCGGGCATCGCGTCCAGGGTGAAGCGCGCCGTCACTTCGGAGACGCGCGTCGCACCCTTGGTCACCACCACGAAGTTGATGATGGTAAGGATGGCGAATACCACCAGGCCCACTGCAAAATTGCCGCCGATGACGAACTCGCCAAAGGCCTCGATCACCTTGCCCGCCGCGCCGGGGCCGTCGTGTCCATGCAGCAGCACCACACGCGTCGACGCGATGTTCAGCGCCAGACGCAACAAAGTCGCCATCAGCACCACGGTGGGAAATGCGGCGAACTCCAGCGGACGCATCACGTAGATCACCGCCAGCAGGATCACCAGCGACAACGCGATGTTGAAGCTGAACAGCATATCCAGCAGGAACGGTGGCAAGGGCAACATCATCATCGCCAGCATGGCGAGCATGATCACCGGCGCGCCGACGCCACGGCGGCCCAGCGATTTGAGGTTGTCGAGCGCGCTGACTGCGGCCATGAGGTGTATCCGTCAGAATTTGTAAGGACCGAGCAGGTCCGGATCGACATCGGGTTTGGGCGCCTGCGGCGGCTCATCACCGCGCGCCATGGCCTGTTTCAACTGGAAGACGTAAGCCAGCACCTGGGCCACGGCGACATAGAGCGACGATGGGATCTCGCGATCGAGCTGGGTCGTGGCGTACAAGGCGCGCGCCAGCGGTGGCGCCTCCACCATGGGAATGCGATGGCTGTTGGCAACCAGGCGAATCTGCTGCGCCAGCTCGTCCACGCCCTTGGCGATCACGCGCGGCGCACCCATGCGCCCCTCGTCGTAACGCAGCGCTACGGCGAAATGCGTGGGATTGGTGATCACCACGTCGGCCTTCGGCAGCTCCTGCATCATGCGACGACGGGCCATCTGGAACTGCGTCTGGCGCACGCGCGCCTTCAGCTCGGGATTACCGTCGCTTTCCTTCGACTCGTCCTTCAGTTCCTGCCGCGTCATGCGCAGGCGCTTGTTGTGGTCGAACTTCTGGTACAGCGCGTCGGCTCCGCCGATCAGGGCCAGCACGGAGCCGAACAACAGCGCGGCATGACCCAACAGCGCGATCGCGCGCACCATGCCGCTGCCGACCTCGCCGCGCCCGGTGTCCATCAATTCGGTCTGCCAGTTCTTCAACACCATCAGCAGCACGGTGCCGATCAGCAGCAGCTTGAGCAGCGACTTGGCCAGCTCGACCAGGCCGCGCACGGCAAAGATGCGGCCCAGGCCGCTGATGGGGTCGAGGCGCTCGAACTTCGGCTCCAGCGCCTGCGCGCTGAAGTTGAGCCCACCCAACAGCACCGGGGCGGCTACCGCCGCGAGCAGGGTGGCCAGTGCCACAGGAAGGAACAGGTCGATGGCTTCGTGCATGGCAAGCGCCAGCACGCGGGTCGGAAGCGTGTCGCTGAACAGCGCATCACGTCCATAGCTAAGGCCCAGGCCATAGATGCGTCGCACGTGCACCATCGAACTCTCACCGCCGTTCATCAGCGTCGCGACACCGGCAAGCACCACCACGGCGCCTGACAGATCGCGCGAACGTGGAATATCGCCTTTCTCCCGCGCTTCGCGCAGGCGCTTTTCTGATGGTTGTTCGGTGCGCTCCTGATCGTCTTTATCTGACATGGCCGGTTACCTCACCCGCCGACCAGTTCGTGCATCAGCGACCACGCGCTGGTCTGCAAGGACTCGAACGCACCGGGAAGGCTGTGCATCGACAACCACAAGGCCAGGAAGCCAAGCGTTATGGTGATCGGAAAACCCACCGCGAACAGGTTCATCGCCGGTGCGGAGCGACTGATTGCCGCGAAACCGATATTGACCACCAGCAGCGAGGTCATCGCCGGCAAAGCCACCCGCACCGCGCCCCCGAACAGCTGAGCGGCAAAGCCCATCACCGCATACAGTCCGTTGCCGCCGATACCTGCCTCGCTAGGCGGCAAGGTGCGGAAACTGTCCGCCAGCAAGGCGATCAAGCGAAGATGGCCGTCCATGGCCAGGAACAGCAGGGTCACCACCAACAAGTAGAACTGACTGATCGTCGGCGAACTGCCACCGCCTCTTGGGTCAACCGATTCGGCGAAACCAAGGCTCATGCTCTGGGCAACCAATTGGCCGCCAAACGAGACCGCCTCAAACGCCAGCTTCAGAACGAAACCCAACGCCGCGCCAATCAGCACCTGGTTGATCATCACCGCGATGCCATCCGCGCCCATCGGATCGACATGGGCCGGTGCCAACGGCGCCAACACGATCGTCAGCATCAACATGACGCCCAGGCGGATGCGCTTGGGCGACACCGAATCGCCAAACAAAGGCGCGATCAGGCACAGGCCACCCACGCGCCCCATGGCCCACATCACCGAGCCGAGCATCATCTGCAAGGTGGCCAGGTCGACCGTGGTCACTTGATCACACTCGGCAGGCTTTCGATCAACTGGCGAGTGAACTGCACCAGCGTGCGCAGCATCCATGGGCCGGCGATCAGCATGACCAACGCCATTGAGATCACCTTGGGAATGAAGCTCAAGGTCATTTCGTTGATCTGCGTGGCGGCCTGCACCACACCGATGACCAGACCCACGACCAGAGCGGTGAGCAGCAACGGAGCGGCAATCATCATGGCCACGTAAAGCGCGTGCTGGCCGAACTCGATGACGGATTCAGGCGTCATGGCGCGCGCTCATGTGTAGAAACTCCCTGCCAGCGTGCCCAGCAGCAAGGTCCAACCATCCACGAGCACGAACAGCATGATCTTGAAAGGCAGCGAGATGATGGTCGGCGAGAGCATCATCATGCCCATCGACATCAACACGCTGGCCACCACCAGATCGATGATCAGGAACGGCACGAACAGCATGAAGCCCATCTGGAAGGCTGTCTTCAGTTCACTGGTGACGAAGGCCGGCATCGCGACGCGAAACGGCACGTCGTCCTTGCTGGCGTAGGGTTGCTCATTCGCGAGGTGCGTGAACAGCTGAAGGTCCGCCTCGCGGGTCTGATCCAGCATGAAGCGTTTGAAAGGAGCCGCCGCCGCAGGCACTGCCTGCTCCGCCCCCATCTGCCCGTCCATGTACGGTTTCACACCATCGGCGTAAGCGTGGTTGAGCACCGGCGTCATCACGAACAAGGTGAGGAACAACGCAAGGCCGAGCAATACCTGATTGGATGGCGTGGACTGCGTGCCCAGCGCCTGTCGCAGGAAGCCCAACACCACGATGATTCGGGTGAACGAGGTCATCATCAACAACACGGCCGGCAACACGGTCAGCACGGTCATCAGTGCCAGCAACTGCAGCGACAGTGTCCAGTTCTGCGCGCCGCCCGGTGCATTCTGCACGGTGAGGACAGGGATGCCGGCGGACGAGCCCTGCGTGATCGGCGCAATGGGTGCAATCGGCGCGGCCCATGCAAGCATCGGGGCGAACATCAGCACGATGAGAAATATCCAGCGCATGGATTTCATGGCGTGCGCTTCCAGCGGGCAAGCAGGTCACCAAAGCCGATGTGCGGTGGATTGGGGCCTGGCGCATCGCTCGTGGCGGCACTGTTTTCGTAGACGTGCAAGGTACGCATACCGCCCTGACCCACGCCGACGAGTAGACGCTTGCCATCGGCTTCGATGATCAGCAGTCGATCGCGGGCCCCGACAGCCATCGACTCCACGCAGCGCAGCCGCCGCCCACCAGGTGACGTGCGTGCCTGCAGGCGGCGGCTCATCCAGCCCGCGGCAAAGATCAAGGCGATGATGCCGAGCAGACTGATCAAGACACGCGCCAGCTCGCCGCCCACCTGAATATCGGGTGCGGTCGCTACCGGTGTTACGAAGGCAAGCAGCATGCCGATCACCGCAGCTTGCGCACGCGTTCAGCCGGGCTGATCACGTCGGTAAGGCGAATGCCGAAGCGCTCGTTGATCACCACCACCTCACCGTGAGCCACCAGCGTGCCGTTCACGAAAACGTCCAGCGGCTCGCCGGCAGAACGGTCAAGCTCCACTACCGAACCCTGGTTGAGTTGCAGCAGGTTACGGATGCTGATGCGCGTGCGGCCCACTTCCATGGCCAGCGTCACCGGCACATCGAGGATCATGTCCAGATTGACGTCAGCGCCTTCGGCCACGGAGCCGTTGAGCGGGTCGAATTCGACGCGTTGGGTTCCGCCAGCGACGGCTTCATTGGACGGGATCATACGAGGCTCTTCTCCGGGACAAGTTCGGTTGACAGGCGCATCTCGCGACGGCCGGTCGGGGCATGGAAGCGAACGGCGTTACGGCCGTTGGACTGGCCATAACGGCCACGAAATACGGGTACGTCTTCGGCGAAGACGGTGCTCAATTCAGGCACCTGGACAGGAATGACGTCGCCGGGACGCAGGCGCAGGAAATCGCCGATATTCATGCGCGTCTCCAACAACAGCGAACTCAATTCAACTTCGGCGTCGAGCACTTCCTCGTGCAGGTTTTCGGCCCAGCGGTCGTCGCGATCCACGCGATCGCTTTGCACACCGGCATCGAGCAACGTACGGATCGGCTCGATCATCGCGTACGGCAGGGTGAGGTTGATTTCGCCGCCGCCGCCATCCAGCTCGACGTGGAAGCGTGACACCACCACGGTTTCCGTGGGGCTGACGATGTTGGCAAACTGCGGATTGATCTCCGAGTTCATGTATTCGAACTGCAGCGGCAGCACCGGCGCCCACGCCTCGACCATCGACGCAAACAACTCGGTCAGCATGATCTGGATGACACGGTTCTCGGTGGCGGTGAAATCGCGTCCTTCGATGCGCGCGTGGAAGCGCCCATCGCCACCGAAGAAATTGTCGATCACGGTGAAGACCAGGCGCGGCTCCATCACCACCAGCGCGGTGCCGCGCAGCGGCTTGATTCGCACCAGGTTGAGATTGCTCGGCACGGCCAGCCCATGCACGTACTCGGCAAACTTGATCATCTTCACGCCAAGCACCGACACTTCGCAGGTTTTGCGAAGCACGCCAAACACTGCGCTACGGAAGAAGCGCGCGAAGCGATCGTTGACCATTTCCAGCGTGGGCAGGCGACCGCGGACGATGCGATCCTGCTGGGTGAAGTCGTAGGTTATGACTTCACCGGTGGGCAACGGCTCGTCGTTGCCTGTCTCGACGGCACCGCCCTCGACGCCATCAAGGAGGGCGTCGATTTCCTCTTGCGAAAGGAGATCACTCATGGACTGTGCGCCCGCCCGTCACTGCATCACAAAACTGGTGAAATAGAGTGCTTCGACGCCAGGGCGACCGAGCCGGTCACCGACAATCTTGCGTACGGCTGCCAGCGCCTGCGCCTGCAACTTCTGCTTACCCGCGGAGTCGCTGAGAATCGCGTAGTCCTGGCTGCTGAACAGCATCACCAGCGCGTTGCGGATCACCGGCTCGGCGTCCTTCGCCGCCGCCAACGCCGCCGCGTCGTGCGACATCAGGCTGACGCCGACCTGGAGGAAACGCATGGACTGGTCGTCACGGAAGTTCACCACGAACGGCGGGTCGAGCGGCAGGTATTGCTCCTGCTTGGACTCTGCCACCTTGGGTTCGGCAGGTTCCGCTGCCCATTGATGACGTTGCCCCATCAGCACGTACGCACATACGCCAGCCATCGCCAACACTGCCACAGCCATCACCCAGATCAGCGGCGACGAACGCTTGGTCGCTGCTGCTGCCGGTGCTTCAAAACCTTGCTCGTTCTGAGCCATGCCAACCCCAATCCCTATCAGTCACGATGCGTCGACGCCCCTCCGGGAGGCGCCCCTTACCCATGGATAGCAAACGCCATGCCATCGATGGGAAACGTTGTGGTTGCTGGGTTTTCCGGTTCGCGGAAGGTGTTTGCGGCGCTTTCTTGACGCGCGTCGGGGATTGGTCGCGACGTGTTGGCGACGGTTGTCGGAAGGTTGTCGCGGGTTCGCTTCTGCTCCTCCTCCCCTCCGGGGAGAAGGTTGGGATGAGGGGCGGGTGCTTGCGACGGCGCAACAACCGAGCGTTATCGCCAGCTGGCCGCTTACGCAGCGGGCGTTTCGATCGCCTGCCGGCGCTCGAGTCACTTTTCTTTGCTGGCCCAAAGAAAAGTAACCCAAAGAAATGGCCTGACAGGCTCTTAGCGTGATGAGGGATACAAGCCATGGAGGCTGCGGCAAGCCGGAGACGTAGCGTGCTACCTCGCGGATTTCGGCTACCCCGCGGTGCGCCGTGGCGTAGAGGGGGCGCAGCGTGCCGCGACATACAAACCTGGCAGCCCGAGGCAACCGGCTAGCTAACGCGCTGCCGAGGGACAGCGGCTACACCGCGGGGCGGCGTTGTACTGAGGACTTAAAGCCCCCCCAGCAAGCACGCTCTGCCGACACCAGCACAGCTTAGGCAGGCGTACGCGCGAGCCTTAAGCCCTCTGCGTCCCGGCGCTTCGCGGTATAGCCGCACGCCACGAGGTAGCACGTAGCCGATCCGGCTTGCAGTGGCCTCCGGCGCTCGTATGCCACGCCATGCTGCCACTCCCTCTGCGCCACGGCGCCACGCGGCGTAGCCGCGCCCCCAGAGGTAGCACGTCACGCATCCGGCTTGCCGCAGGCTGCAGGGCTTGTATGCCGCGGAATGCTATGAGCCTTTTAGGCCATTTTCTTTGGGTTACTTTTCTTTTGGGCCAGCAAAAGAAAAGTGACTCGAGCGCCGGCAGGCGATCGAAACGCCCGCTGCGTAAGCGGCAAGCTGGCGGAGAGGCTCGGTTGTCGCGATATCGCAAGCACTCGCCCCTCATCCCAGCCTTCTCCCCGGGGGGGGAGAAGGAGCAGAAGCGAGTCGCTCGGCGCCTGCGCGGTCAAAACGGAAGCGACAAGGCAAAGCTCAGGCAAACGTATCCAACAACCCAAGCGCCTGCACCACCGGCGCCGCCACCTGGGCAACATCCCCTTCGTCAGTCGCCCCTGCATCACCGGCAGCCGCCGAACCCGACGAAGCCCCTTGCCCGGCGCCGCCACCCTGATTGCCCTGCCCCACCTGCGCCTGCCCCAACGTCAGACCATGCTGCGCCAACATGGAGTCCAGCTGGCTCAAGGTCTGCTGCACCGCATGCACGGCGTTTGGGTGTTGCGCGATGAAGCTCACGTCGACGTGGTCATGCTGCACGCTCACCTTCACGTCGAGCTGCCCGAGATCCTCCGGATGCAGCGTGATGCGTGCCTCCTTGATGTTCTGGCCGCCGAGCCAGGCCACGTGCTGACCCAGCTCCTGCGCGAACGACGGTGTGCCCGCGGATGCATTCATGGTCATCGCGTGGGGTGTCGGCGCGGCCTGAACCGATGCCTGGGTCTGCCCGAACGGCGTGGTCAGGTTGCGCAGTGCATCGAGCGGGTCGCTCTTGTCGCTTGGCGTCGACGTGGTCGCGGTGGCTTGCGAAGCATTGACGACCTTCGCGTCGACACCGTTGCCTGTCGCGGTGGAAGGTGTCGTGTCGTCGTCTGCGTCGCCCAGCAAGGCGGCCAGCGCGTTGTCCTGCAAGCCGTCGGTCGCTTTCGAAGCGTTCCCGGCGTCGTCGGCATCGGGTTGAGCGGAAGCCAGCGCCGCCCCCGACATCGACATGCCGGACATGCCCGAAACCTGCATGGCCGTCGCCGCCAGGGCCGTACCCGTCGCTGTCGCACTCTCGGAACTAGCGGCCGCCGGAGCGGCTGGCGAGGGTGCCGCGTTGGCCGGGATGCTCTGGCCGAGCAATGCCAGCATCGCCGCTGCGGCATCGGTCGGCGGATTCGGGCCGCTGCGCGTGGTTGGTTTGTCGTCGTCCTTGGCGTCGTCGCCCTTGGGGTTCCACGACTTGCCGGTGACCGTCGACGAGGCCGTCGATGCCGTAGTCGACGATGTGGCCGTCGAGGTGGTTGTTGTCGAGGCCGTAGGAGCCGACGTCGAGGACCGTTGTGCCGATTGCTGCTGACGTGCCTGCTGCAACGGGGTAGAAAATGCACTGGGCGAGTGACCGTCCGATGAGCTATTCGCCGCCGACGCGGGTCCGCATGCCGCGGACGGCGGTGTCACGTTCACGGCAATGGCAGGCGTCATGCGGATATCTCCAAAGAAGCATGGGAATGCGGTGTCTTCATCATGACCATCCCCGCGCGGGCCGACGATGCTGCATGCGTTCGTCGATCTCGGCTTGCTCGCGGCGATCCTCGCTCTGGCGCTCTTGTTCACGATAACGATCGATCACGCTGCCCAGCGCCCGCTCACGTGAGTGTGCGTCGTGCCACTGGCTGCGGACGTGGTCGAGTTGCCGGTGCTGTCGGGCAACCTCGGTAGTTTGCTGGGCGATCACCTGGTCGATGCGTTCCACGAACTGGCGGCGGTTGAGCAAGGCGGTCACGCTGACACCACCCGAGGTATCGGCATATTCCTCCCGGTAGCGTCGCAGCTCGGCCAGCTGTTGCTCGGCCTTGGCGACGCGTTGCTGCTGCTCGGCGAGTCGCTGCATGGCCGTTTCCTGGCGCTCGCGTGCCACGTCGGCAGCGGGTTGCAGGCGATTCGCACGCGATGTCACGGCGTGCCTCCGGCGGTGAGCAGCTCGAGTCCGGCGATGGCGTCGCCAAGCGTCATCGGCGCATCCACCTCTTGCTGCAGGAAATCGCGCAGGCGCGGCCACATCGTGATCGCGTGATCGACCTGGGGATCGGAACCCTTCTGATAGGCACCGACGGCGATCAAGTCGCGTTGCTGGCGATACGCCGAGTAGACCTGCCGGAATCGCTGTGCCGCGCGCAAATGCTCACGCGTCACCACCGCAGGCATCACGCGGCTGATCGACGCCTCGATATCGATGGCGGGGTAGTGGCCCGCCTCGGCCAGATCGCGTGACAGCACGATATGGCCGTCAAGAATCGCGCGTGAGGCATCGGCAATGGGATCGTGGCGGTAGTCGTCGCCTTCGGTCAGCACGGTATAGAACGCGGTAATCGAACCGCGGCCTTCGGCGTCGTTGCCTGCGCGCTCGACCAGCGCCGGCAGCATGGCGAATACCGACGGCGGATAGCCCTTGGTCGCGGGCGGTTCACCGATGGCCAGGGCAATCTCGCGCTGCGCCTGCGCATAGCGCGTGATCGAATCCATCAATAGCAGTACGCGCTGGCCACGGTCACGGAACCACTCGGCAATCGCGGTCGCGTACTGCGCGCCACGCAAACGCTTGAGCGGCGGCGCATCGGCGGGAGCCGCCACGATGACGGCACGTGCCCGGCCTTCGGCGCCCAGCGTGTGTTCGACGAATTCCTTGACTTCACGACCGCGCTCGCCAATCAACCCGACCACCACGACGTCGGCATCGGTGTAGCGCGTCATCATGCCAAGCAGGGTCGATTTGCCGACGCCGGAGCCGGCGAACAAGCCCAGGCGTTGGCCACGACCGACGCTCAGCAAGGCGTTAATGGCACGCACGCCGGTATCCAGGGGCGTATCGATGGGCTTGCGCGCCATCGGATTGATCGGCTCGCGCTTGAGCGAGGCGTGCTCTTCCACGTCGAGCGGCCCCATGCCGTCAAGTGGCACACCGTCCGCGCCGATCACCCGGCCAAGCAAGGCCATGCCGACGGGTAGACCGCTGGTGTGTGCGCACGGACGCACGCGTGCATTCGGCAGCACGCCATGCATCTCGGTCACCGGCATCAGCAACAGACGCTCATCGGCAAAGCCAACCACTTCGGTATCAAGTTCGTTGCCGTCAGCCGTGGCGACCATGCAGCGTGCGCCTAGCGGTGCCTCGCAACCTTCGGCCTCAAGCGTCAGCCCGACCACCCGGCGCAGGCGACCTTCGACCGTGAGTATGCGCGTATCGACGGCACGTTGACGACGTCGCGCCAACCGCTCCTGCCACAAGCTTGCCGGCGAGTGGCCGACTGGCGGATTCATCCGCGCACCTCGTCGGCATCGGCGTCGATGTCTTCCGCCTCGGCGCCGAGCACGGCGTCAACCACCGCGGCCATGCGTGTATCCACCCGTGAATCCAGGCGCGAGCGCTCGCTTTCGAGCATGCAGTCGCCGCGCTCCAGCGTGCCATCGGCGACCAGCACCCAATCGGGCTCGGCCACATGCAGCGAGCGCAGCAGGGCAAGATCGTCCGGATGCAGGCGCACGCGCAATTTCGCGGTGGCCGCCGGCATGGCCAGCACGGCCTGGCGCACGGCCTCGACCACCAGGTCGGGCGACGTACGCAACTCGTGCGCCACGACCTGGCGCGCCACGGTCATGGCCAGGCGTGCCAGTTCAAGTTCCACCAGTTCATCCATGGATCGCAGCGGTCGCGCCGCGGCTTCCAGGACCCGGTCGAGCCGCGCGAGGCGCTCATTCAGCACATCGCGCGCGGCAGCCAGGCCTTCCACGTGGCCGGCAGCGTAACCCTCGTCGCGCGCCTGCTGTTGCAGCGCTTCGAGCTCACGCACGGTGGGCTGCGCCACCGGCTCGGCGGGTGCGACCTCCTCGACGGGCGGCGCACCCATTTCGGGTGGCAGCCAGCGCTGGAACGTGATGACGTTGTCGCGATCGAGGACTGCGCTCATGCCACCAACTCGTCACCCGTGCCGGAGAGATTGATCGCACCCGAATCGGCGAGCTTGCGTGCGATGGCGAGCACTTCCTTCTGCGCGGAATCGACTTCGCTCAGACGCACCGGACCGGATACTTCCAGGTCGTCGCGCAGCATGTCGGCCGCGCGCTTGGACATGTTGGCGAAGATCTTTTCCCGTACACCGGGCTCGGCCCCCTTGAGTGCGGTGACCAGGCGTGCCGTCGGCACTTCGCGCAGCAGCGTCTGCATGCTGCGGTCGTCCAGGTCGCCGAGATCCTCGAACACGAACATCAGCTCTTCGATCCGCCCACCCAGGCTCGAATCATGCGTGCGGATGGCCGTCATCAGCTCGTTCTCGCGCGTGGTTTCCATCGCGTTGAGAATATTGGCGGCGGCCTTGAGGCCACCGACGCTGGCGGATTTAAGTTTCTTGGTGTTGCCGGAGAACTGGCGCTCCATGATTTCGTCCAGCTCATTGAGCGCATGCGGCTGCACGCCATCGAGCGTGGCGATACGCATCACCGCATCGCTGCGCACGCGCGGCGGCAGGTAGCCGATGACTTCGGCGGCCTGGTCGGGTTCGAGATGGGCCAGCACCAGCGCGATGATCTGCGGATGTTCCTGGCTGATCATTTCGGCGATAGCACGGCTCTCCATCCACTTCAGCGATTCCAGGCCCTTGCTGGAGCGGCCCAACAGGATGCGGTCGATCAGCCCCCCTGCCTTGCTCTCGCCCAGCGCGTTGACCAGGATCTTGCGAATGTATTCCTCGGTGCCGACACCCAGGGACGTGTGGCGCCCCATATCGTCGTTGAGTCGAGCGAGTACCTGCTCCACCTGGTCTCGCGACACATTGGTGAGGCTGGCCATGGCCGAACCGACCGCCTGTACATCACGCGCACTGAGGTGTTTCAGCACCTCGGCGGCGTCCTGCTCGCCCAGGGTGAGCAGCAGGATGGCGGCGCGCTGCGCGCCGCCGATTTGCGTGTCTGCCTTCATAGTCCGTTCCGCCCGCTTGATGGGGTGCCCTTACCGGGTCGATGTGCCACGACGATGCGCGCGGCGTTCCCACGGCATATCGACCGTGCGGGTGCTTTCCGAAGCCACGCGACGCCGGTGGCGCGCGATGGCGTGATGCGCGAGTCGTCAACCGCCATCTTCGACCACCCAGTTCTTGACCACCTGCGCCACCTGTTTCGGATTTTCGCTGACCATGCGGCGCGCCAGCCCAATGCGCTGTTCGTAGGCGATCGCCGGCGGCACGGCCAGGCGGGCCATGTCATCGCCATCGTCATCGTCGTCCACACGAATGGAAATCGTCGACGGCGTCGGCTGCTGCGCCAGCGCCAGGCCCTGGCCCGGTGCCGGCGCCCGGCTCAGACCACGCAGCAGTGGTCGCAGCAGGCCGAAGGCAACCAGCAGCGCAATCAACACGCCGATGCCCTGCTTGATCAGGTCGAGCATGCCGGGCCGTTCCCAGAACGCCAGCGGCGGCGGCGCAGCATCACCCGCGACGTCCTGATGGAAGGGCTGGTTGATCACGCTGACGTTATCGCCGCGAGCCTCGTTGTAGCCCACTGCATTGCGCGCAAGCGTGGTGAGGTGCTCCAGTTCCTGCGGGGTGAACGGCACGCTCTTGTTGCCCTTCTCGCCTGGCACGCTCTTGTTGTCCACCACCACCGCCACGGTGAGGCGGGCAAGCCGGCCGGCCGGATCGCTGACATGACTGATGGTGCGATCCAGTTCGTAATTGCGCGTGGCGCTGCTGGTCGTCTCACCCGGACCATTGGACTGTTCCGCGGTCGCCGTAGCACCGGCCTTGCCGGGAGTCTTGCCCGCCGTTGGGCGCGCGGCCGTCGGCTGTGCCACGGCATTGGGCGGTTGGTTGCTGAGCGCACCTGCAATGCCGCCATCGCTGGCGCTGCCCGTGCGCTGCTCGCTGCTGGTCTGTTCACTGCGCAACGCGGGGTGGTCGTGACCGTAGGTTTCGGTGGCCTTCTCGGTCTCGCTGAAATCGAGGTCTGCGTAGACCTGCGCACGCACCTTGCCTGGCCCGACCAGCGGCGTCAGTAGTTCTTCGATGCGTTGCGCATAGGTGTTCTCGATGCGCGTCGCCAGACGCAGGCGCGTATCGCCCACCGCACTGGCGCTGCCTGGATCCGTGCTGGTCAGCAGCTGGCCTTGCTGGTCGACCACCGACACCTGCTTGGGATCGAGGTTGGGTACGCTCGATGCGACCAGATGCACGATCGCCGCCACCTGGCTCGCATCGAGCTGGCGCCCCGGATACAGCGTAACCAGCACCGACGCGCTGGCCTCGTGACTGTCGCGAATGAACGCCGATGGCTTGGGCAGCGCCAGGTGCACTCTTGCTGCACGTACCGATTGCAGGCCCGCGATCGTGCTACCCAGGTCCGACTCCAGCATCTGCTGGTAGCGCGTGCGCTCGGCCAGATCGCTCATGCCAAACGGCGAATCGCCACCGGGCGCTGCGGTACTGGAGGCACTTCCTTGCGGCAAACCCTGCGCGGCGAGCTTCAGGCGAATCGCCGCCAGATCGGACGCCGGCACCATGATCGAATTGCCATCAGGACCCAGCGTGTAAGGCGTGTTGGAAGCCTGCAGCGCCTGCGTTACCGCAGCCGCATCTTTCTGTTCGAGGCCGGTATACAGCAAGCCGTAATTGGGACCGCGCGACCACAACACCACGGCCACGCCCAGCGCGACCGCGCCCGCCACACCGAAAAGCAGCAACAGCTGACGCGTTGCCGGCGTGCGGGCAAGCTGTTTGAGATCCAGGCGAGCACCGGCCTTTTCGTCGGTCGTCGCTAGGGCGTTATCGGCCATGAAGACTGCTCGTGCTCTGGGGAAGGGAGGGCGGCGTCATGGAACCGGTCAGACCGGCATATTCATGATGTTGTTGTAGGCGTCGACGAGCTTGTTGCGCACTTGGGTCAGCGTGTTCAACGACAGGTCGGCCTTTTGCACGGCGACCATCGTGCGGCCGAGATCGGCACCCGGTTCGCCGCGCTCGAAACTGGCGGCCATGCGGCCCGCTTCCATCTGCGTGTCGCCCACGGATGAAATGGATTGCTTCAACAGGCTGGAAAAATCAGTTTGTGCCGGTGTCGCTGCAGTGAACGATTGTTCGGGTGAATTGGCTTGCGAAGAAAGCTGGCGCATCTGCGACAGCAGGCTGTTGACGTCGATCTGGGTCATGACGGAATTCCAACGCGTGACGGGAAACTGAGCTGTAACTGCACAAGCCGTGCCATACGTAAGACTTGCGTCATCAGGCCTGCAAACTCGGCTGCAACCCGTACTTGCGCAGCTTCTCCACCAAGGTCGTGCGCTGCATGCGCAACAGTTTCGCGGCATGCGCGACGACGCCACCGGTGACGTCAAGCGCTTGACGGATCAGGCCCACTTCGATGTCCGCCAGGTGGTCCTTCAGATCGAGCCCGCCTTCCGGCAACATCACCAGCGAATCGGACGACACCACCGTCATCGGTTCGGACATCACGCTCGACTGTCCCACCATCAATGACAGCAAGGCCGTGCCACGCACTTCCTCGATGATCTGCTGGCCGCGATATTTTTCCGGCAGATCGCTGACCCGCACCTCGCTGTGCGGGTACAGGATGGAGAGGCGTTCCACCAGGTTGTAAAGCTCGCGCACGTTGCCTGGCCAGGTATAACCGTGCAGCGCATGCATGGCGCCTGCGCTGAAGCGAACGCCGGCAAGACCGCGACGCGACAGGCGCTGGTTGAACTCAGCCACCAGTTCCGGCAGATCCTCCAGGTGCTCGCGCAGCGCCGGCATCTCCAACGGAAATACGCTCAGGCGATAGAACAGATCCTCGCGGAACCGACCATCGGCAATGGCGGCCTCCAGGTTCCGATGGGTCGCGGCAATGATGCGAACGTCGCAGCGCTGGGTGCGGTTGCTGCCGACGCGTTCGAAGGCACGCTCCTGCAGTACGCGTAACAGCTTGACCTGCATCGGCAGGCTCATGTCGCCGATTTCATCGAGGAACAGCGTGCCTCCCTCGGCCATCTCGAAGCGGCCCTTGCGGGTGCTGATCGCGCCGGTGAACGCACCCTTTTCATGGCCAAACAGTTCGCTTTCAAGCAGTTCGGCCGGAATCGCGCCGCAATTGATCGCCACGAACGGCTTGTCGCGACGCGACGAACACTCATGAATACTGCGCGCCACCATCTCTTTGCCGGTACCCGATTCACCCAGCACCAGGACGCTGGAATCGAACGGCGCCACCTGGCGAACCAGTGCATTCACGCTGGCCATGGGACCAGAGTTGCCGGCCAGACGCACTTCGCTGCGACGAGCACCGGCCTGCGCCTGTGACCCGCGCAAGGCATCGGTAAGCTGTTCATAACGAAGAGGAAATTCGATGACGCCCACGCGCGCGGCGAACGGTGATGAATTCGCAGCCAGCCTCGACGCCCATTCTGAATCGGCGGCCAGCAGTACCAGCGCATGCCCTGCGTCGCCTCCCAACAAGGCGAATTGACGCTCTGCTTCCACCGCATCGACGACATTGCCTACATAGACCGCGCGCCACGCGTGGGTTGCCTGCTCCACTTCGGCACAGTCTTCACCACGCTGCGGGCGATAGCCGAGGAACTGCAGCGCCGAAACGACTGACTCCGCCCTGCGGTGATCGGACTCGATCACCAGTACGTCGAACTTGCCCATGTATGACTCTCGTGCGTGCTGCTTCATCGGTTGGACCCCTAACCCTCGACGGCGCGACTGGCGTGTCGATATTCCGCCGTCGCGCTCTTACGGCTCTCAGGAGTCATTCAGCAAAAAGAGGGCCAGCACAGGGCGGAATTTTGTCGCCCGACCGTGAGCGGTCGTGCCGGTCTACGTCACATGTGCACGCAAGGAAATGGGGGATGCGCAAACGTTTGCCGCATCCCACTGAATCCATTGGGCAATTGATGCGCATGCGAACGAGGGAAAGGTGACCTGAAGCGGCACCTTTCCGAGATCTGCGTCAAAGAATTTTCCCGCCGACTTTTCGTAACGTGATGGCGGTCACATAAGGCAGCAGTCGTAAGAAGGCGCTTACACGGAGGCCTGGCGACTTTCTGCCACTTTGCGTCGGTGATGGCGAAACACGAGCCGCTCAAGTGCGTCACATGTCGCGTCGCCCAAGGATTCGAAGGCAACGAAAACGTGACCGCCATCACGCTCTTGCACGAGTCGTGCCGGAAGCTCCAATGGCAACGCCATGCAGCCATCGAAGTGCAGCTTCAACAATCCACTCACGGCACGGTCGGGCCAAAGCGTGGTCGGCAACAAGGCACCGGTAGCGTTGAATCGAATGAACTGGCGCGGCGGCAAATCGGCGCCTCGCTGCAGCAGCTGATCGAGCATGGCCATCATGACGTTGAGCTTGTTGTCCAGGCGCAACATCTCCTGCGTCATCGGGCTCTCGTCGTCGGTGGCATCACTGCGTCGCTCGCCAAACGCCGCCAGCGTGCCGAGCACGTTCAGGTTGCGCTCGCGCAATGCGATCAGCTGCAAGTCTCCGATAGGGGAAGATGAGGCCACGCAACTCGCGTGCAAGCCATCTTCATAGGTGACTCGCTCGGAAAACGTCTGCCAGAAATCGTCTTGCATGTGCCCCTCGATCGGTTCGGCTCATGGGCGGCAACGCTGGCCACCCTGCCTAAGGAAATTATGCGCCCTTCTGCCAGGGTTATCGCAATAACGTCGCGTCAATCGATCGCGGCATGCAGATAGGCATTGAGGGCCCGGTGCGAATGCTGGTGCTGACCAAGCGCCTCACCAAGATCATCGCGCGCCTTGGCCACCAGGGTCTTGACCTCCTCGTTGTGTGCCAACAAGGTCGTCATCGTATCCAGCGCGGACGTGCCTGATAGTGGCAATAGGCGAAGCAAGCGATCGCGCTCGGCGCTCTGTGACGTCACCTCATCCCAGGCACCTGCGCGGGCTGACGCCAACATGTGCGCGCTTATGTCGAGGATGTCGCCAGCTCCCATCGCCCCAGCCATCATGCCGCCGTACCAGCGCCGACCTGTGTTGCAAGGTAGGTGTCACGTATTTGACGCCACGCATCGCGCACGGGGTTGATCAGCTCGATGACTTCGTCCAGCGCCCGTTCGTCATCGTTGAGCTGGGCTTGCAACAGGCGGCGGGCGATGTAGTCGTAGAGAGAATCCAGACGCGTGGCCAACGCGCCGCCGGCCTCATGATCGAGGCTGCCACGCAACTCGCCCAGGATGGCGAATGCGCGCGCGAAATGCGTGCCCTTGGCGGGAACATCGCCTCGACGCATGGCGCCACGTGCCTGATTGATGCGGTCGACCATGCCGTCGTACAGCATGGTGGTCAGCTGGTGGCGGTCGGCACCTTCGACGCTGCCGCGTGCACTGGTGTCCTGGTAGGCTGCGCTGGCGTTGCGCATGTATCCGTAGCTCATCGTCGCTATCCTTGGCTTAGTTCTTCGAGCTGTTCGAGTTGGTCAGCTGCGCAAGCGCCGTGGTCAGGTAGCTGCTGGTGTTGTTGAGCTGGGACATCATGGTGTCCAGCGTGGTGTACTGAGATTGCAGCTGTTTCTGATACGTCGCCATGCGGTTATTCAGTGCGGTCTGCTGAGTACCGAGCTGGGTCAACTGGCCATTGAGGCTGGTAACCCGTGTACCGATGACGCCATTGCTCGACGTATAAGCAGTGAGCGCCGTGCTTAATTTGGTCGCGTATCCGCCGGTGCCATTGAACAAATTCTGCACGGCGCTGGTATTGGTGGACAAAGCGGCATTCAGCTTCGTCGAATCGACGCTCAACGTACCATCCGCCTGCCGGGTAATGCCCAGATTGGCGAGCGTACCGATGCTGTTGCCCTTGACCGCGTTGCTCAGCACCGACGAGATCTGGCGCTGCACCGACGTCAACGTGGTGTCGCCAAGCAAAATGCCGGCCGAGCCGCTGGTGCTGTCGAAGCTGGACAGCGAAGACGCCGTGCTCACATAGCTGTTGTACGCCGTGACGAAGCCCTGAATCGCGCTTTGGGCCGCCGTATTGTCCCGCGACACCGTCAGGGTATTGGTGCCGGTGGAGGTCAGGTTGAGGGTGACGCCATCCATCGCTCCCGACACGGTATTCGTCGCGCTGTCGACGGTGATGCCGTTGATCGTCAGCTTTGCATCGACCGCCTCATTGCTGCCTGCCGTATTGAGTGTCGTGGCGAGGGACTGAAGACCGCTGCCACTGTCGCTGCTCGCGCTCACCGAAAAAGCATTGGCCACGCCAGTCTTGCTCGAGCTGAGCATCAACTGCTGGCCATTCACGCCATTGATGATCGTGGCGGTCACGCCCGGGTTCGAGGACGAACCATTGATGGCCGAGGCAATGTCCGACAAGCTGTTGGTGGCGGACACGCTGATCTTCATCGTGTTCGAACCGACGGTGACATTCAGCGTCCCGGCGCCGACTGCAGCCGTGGACGCGAATGTGCCGCTCGCACGCTGCTGCGCCGTGGCCAGTTGGCTCACCGCAACGGTGTACGTTCCCGGCTGCGCACTGGACATCGTCGTCGCGGCGCCAATGCTCGCGCTGCCACCGGTCGGTGTCAGCGTGGCGTTGTAGCTGCTGAACGTATTGATCGACGTCAGCGTGGCCAGCGAACTCTGCAACTGGCTCAGCACCGAGCTGAGCGAATTGAGTCCGCCCAGGGTGCTGTTGATCTGGTTCGTCCGATCGGTGATCTGCTGTTGCGGTGCCGCCTGGCGTGCATTGACCAGTGCAGTGACGATGGAATTGACGTCCAGACCCGAGCCGATACCCAGCGAGGTGATCGTGCCGCCAGCCGCGCTGCTTGAGGACGAACTGCTGGAAGAGCTACTGGACGAACTGCCGGAACCGGTGCTGGTGTTGCTGGTGAGCTGGCTGAGCAGCGAACTCAAGCTGCTGCCGGACGTAGCGCTGGACGTGGTCATCGCACTGCCTTATCTATTTCCCGAACAGGCCCCGTCTTGTGACGGGGAGCTCCGAGCCCCCGGCAAAACCCTCGTCATCCAAGGACTTTGCCGGTGGCTCCCGTGATAGCTGGCGGTTGGGTGTGCCAACCGCCAGCCGATAAAACCGGCCGCACGACGATGCAACCCGGGAGAGTCGCGACGTCGCTTGCGTCCGTTACTGCAACAGCTTCAGCACCTGCTGCGGGTTGGAGTTGGCCTGGGCCAGCACCGAGATACCCGCCTGCTGCAACACGTTGGCCTTGCTCATGTTCGCCGTTTCGGCCGCGAAGTCTGCGTCGCGGATGGTCGACTGCGAGGCCTGCAGGTTGGTGGTCTGCGCCGCCACCGTCGAGATGGTGGACTGGAAGCGGTTCTGCACCGCGCCCAGCTGAGCGGCGAAGTTGCTGACCGTCTGCAAGGCCACGTCAACGCGCGAGATCAGGTCGTTCGCACTGTCCACCGACTGCACGTTGCCCGTCGCCAGCGAACCGCCGGTGGAGGCTGCATTACCGGCAACATAAGCCAGACCCGTGTTGGCGTCCTTCGCGTTGCCAGCAATGATGGGGCCAGCCACGTTCGTGGTGCCCACGGTGTCACTGATGGTCAGTGCGGACGACGAGTAGAAATTCAGTCCGTTGCCGTTGCCGTTCACCGCGGCGCTGACGCCCGCGATACCCGCAGCGTTGACGGCGTCGGACACGTCCTGCAGGCTCTGCGCACCGGCCAGGCTGACCTTCGTACCGTTGATCGTGAGGGTCTCGTTGGACGGATCACCGGTGGAGGCGACAGCCGCAGTCGACGCACCCGTGCCAGCAGCGGCAACGTTCGCCGTGATGCCCAAGGCAAGCTGAGCGGCGCCACCGAACGCGACACCACCCGCGGGACCGGTGATCTTGAGCTCGCCCGTAGTGGCGTCCACGGCGGCGATATTGCTGCCGGCCGCCGTGTTGATCGCGGACGCCAGACCGGACACCGACTTGTAGGTGCCCGCTGCGACGCTGACTGCACCCGCACCGCCGACGTTCACCGTCAAGGCGCCGGAAGCCAGCGTAAAGCCGGTGCCGGTGTTGATGCTGCCCGTCGACACTTCCGCCACCTGGCCCACGGCACTGGCCTTGACGCTGGTGCCCAGGCTCACGCTGATGGTCTGACCGACGGAGGCGCCGATCTGGAAGCTCTTGGTCTTCATCGAGCCGTCCAGCACGTTCGAACCATTGAACGTGGTCTGGTTGGCGATACGGGTGATTTCCGCCAGGCGCTGCTGCACTTCCTGGTCGATCGAGGCGCGGTCGGTGCTTGTATAGGTGCCGTTGGCCGACTGCACGGCCAGGTCGCGGATCGCCTGCAGGTTGGCGGTGACCTGGTCCAGTGCGGAACCGGCGGTCTGGGCCAGGTTGATGGCGTCGCTGGCGTTCGCGCTGGCCTGGTTCAGGCCGCCGATCTGCGTGGTATAGCGCTGCGAAATGGCAAAGCCGGCGGCGTTGTCGGCCGCGCTGTTGATCTTCAGGCCCGACGACAGGCGCTGAGTAGCCGACGACAAGGCACTCTGCGACTTGGTCAGGTTGTTCTGCGCCATCAGCGACGAGATGTTGGTATTGATAACGAGAGACATGGACTTCTCCTACGGGACCGTTAACCGGTTTGTTGGCTTTGTATATGCCGGCGGCAAGGATTCCCGTGTGGAATGCCATCCGCCTCGACTAGCTTTTCGGCCTCTGCTGCCATTACTTGAACCATTCGACGCCACTTCGTGATGCATCTCACCTTACGCACGCGTCGAACTTGTTCCACATGCAGCGCCTCTAGCGCCAAAGCCACGATTTCACAGCCCTCATCCATCCATTGCCGCGGCGCACGACCGCCTAGTCGTGACCGCGAAGCACCTTCGCCCCATCCTTGCTGGACGACGAAATGGCGTCCGCGCAACGACGAGACGTTTCGAGCACCCGGCGAAATCCTCGTCATCCAAGGACTTTGCCGGTGGCTCCTGTCATGGCTGACGGTTGGGTTTGCCAACCGCCCGCCGGTGAAACCGGTCGCACGACGCCGCGACCCGAGGGAGTCGCGACGTCGCTTGCGTCCGTTACTGCAACAACTTCAGCACCTGCTGCGGGTTCGAGTTGGCCTGGGCCAGCACCGAAATACCCGCCTGCTGCAACACGTTGGCCTTGCTCATGTTCGCCGTCTCGGCCGCGAAGTCTGCGTCGCGGATGGTCGACTGCGAGGCCTGCAGGTTCGTGGTCTGCGCCGCCACCGTGGAGATGGTGGACTGGAAGCGGTTCTGCACCGCGCCCAGCTGAGCGGCGAAGTTGCTGACCGTCTGCAAGGCCACGTCAACGCGCGAGATCAGGTCGTTCGCACTGTCCACCGACTGCACGTTGCCCGTCGCCAGCGAGCCGCCAACCGTAGCCTGCGTTCCAGCGGTGTAGAGTGCGCCCGCGACCGCATCCTGCGCATTCGCGTTGATGATGTTCTTGCCCGTGTCGGTGATCTGCAATCCGCTACTTGAGGAAGAGTAGAAATTGATGCCGTTGCCAGCGCCGTTTACGGCTGCGCTCACGCCGGCGAGACCCGTCGCATTGATCGCATCGGAGATGTCCTGCAGACTCTTGGCACCACTAAGGTCGATGTTGGTGCCATTGATCTGCAGGCCCTCGCCAGCGAGGCTAGGCGCAGCAGCCGTGGTCGGGGCACCACCGAACACAGCAGTGACGGCAGCTGCGACGCCACCTACGACCGGCGCAGCTCCACCCAACGAATTATTGGCGATTTTCAGGCCACCCGTGCCCGCGTCGACGCTCACCGAATAGCTGCCCGGCGAACTGCTATTCAGAGAATTCTGGACGGCCGTTGCCAAACCAGCTTCATTGGTGACGTTCGTGTTGACCGTGACGGAGTTGCCGTCGACGGTGAACGTCTGTGCGGCCGCACCGGTAAAGTTGAAGGCCGCCGCCGGGCCCGTGCCCGTAGCCGAGCCACCAAGCGCCATCGTGCCGGAAGACACTTCCGCCACCTGGCCCATGGCACTGGCCTTCACGCTGGTGCCCAGGCTCACGCTGATGGTCTGACCGACGGAGGCGCCGATCTGGAAGCTCTTGGTCTTCATCGAGCCGTCCAGCACGTTCGAACCGTTGAACGTGGTCTGGTTGGCGATACGGGTGATTTCCGCCAGGCGCTGCTGCACTTCCTGGTCGATCGACGAGCGGTCGGTGCTGGTATAGGTGCCGTTGGCCGACTGCACGGCCAGGTCGCGGATCGCCTGCAGGTTGGCGGTGACCTGGTCCAGGGCGGAACCGGCGGTCTGGGCCAGGTTGATGGCGTCGCTGGCGTTCGCGCTGGCCTGGTTCAGGCCGCCGATCTGCGTGGTATAGCGCTGCGAAATGGCGAAGCCGGCCGCGTTGTCGGCCGCGCTGTTGATCTTCATGCCCGACGACAGGCGCTGAGTAGCCGACGACAAGGCACTCTGCGACTTGGTCAGGTTGTTCTGCGCCATCAGCGACGAGATATTGGTATTGATAACGAGTGACATGGATTTCTCCTACAGAACCGTTGGCCGGTTCGTTGGCTCTTTAGCTACCGGCGGCAAGGTCCCCTTTGTGGAATGCCATCCGCCTCGGTCAGCTTTTCGACCCCTCATGCGATTTCTTGAGCAAACGGCCGCCATTCCGTGATGCAGCTCGCTTCTCGCATGCGCCACCCCAGTGTTTCGGCATGGCACATTCATCGCAAAACCAACGTTTCGTAGCCCTCCTTCGTCATCGCGTGAAGCGTGGTCTGTCTCGTCTATTACTTGATGTAGTTGAACAAGCTCATCGACTTCACCTGCGCGAACACCTGCTGCGAGGCCTGCAACGCGGTGGATTGCAGTGAAAGTTTGCTGATCGCCGCGTACGCGTCCACGTTCTGCACATCCGACAGCGCAGACTGGTAGGTGACATTGAGGTCCTGATAGGAGCTTTGCTGTGCCTGCAGCGTATCGAGGCGGCCGCCAATCGCGACTTGCGCCGCGCTCAGAGTGGATTGCACCTGATCGATCGATTCGACCTGGCGACTCATCACATTGGTCAGCTGGGTATCGCTGCCACCACCCTGCAGTGCATTGATCATGTTGCTGAGCGTGGAGAATACGTCCTGCTGGCCACCCGCTTGCACCGACACCGTATCCCCCGCAGCAGGCGTGCCGCTCATGGAAATCGACATGCCATTGAAGCTGATCGCGCCGCCATCCTGGTAGGTGCCGCCCACCGGGTTGCCGCTGCTGTCGAGCACGGGACTGCCGGTGGCATTGTTTGCCGTCCAGGTGTTGCCTGCGCCAAACGCGATCGTATAACCGCCGCCACTGGTGGCTGCACCTGCACTCCAGGCCGCCTGATCGGTCACGCTGTTCGCCCCCACCACGAGCGTCCCGGTATTGGCCGCGCCTGCGCTCGCCACGAAGGTACCGTTGCCGGTGGGAATATTCATGAAGAGGCCGGCGCCTGAATCATTGGTGGCGATCTGCAGGCCCGATCCGACCGCAGCGCGCTGCTGCCCACTATTACCCTGATAGCTCACCGTGCCGTTCACGCCGACCTGAAACGGCGTCGTGACGCTGCTGGTGCCAGCGAACAACGCATTCCCGTTGCTGTCAGTACTGTTGGCCTGCTGAATCAACTGGTCGCGCATCTGACTGAGCTGGCTCGCGAGGCTGTTGCGATCGGTGCCGGAAAGCGTGCCGTTGATGGCCTGCAACGCAAGGGTGCGAGCACTGTCTAGCACGCTGTTTACCGAGCCAAGCGTGCTGGCCTCGGTGTTCAGCGATGTCGTCGCGCTATTGATGTTGTCCGAGTACTGCGAGTTCGCCGCGATGATGTGATTGAGGTTTACCACCTGGCCGGCGCCTGCCGGATCGTCCGAAGCCACGTTGATGCGCGAACCCGTGGAAACCTGGTTCTGCGTCGTCGCCAACGCGCTCTGCTGGTTGAGCATATTGCTGAGCGACTGCTGGTACATCCAGCTGGTAGAAAGGCGCATGGCGTTTATTCCTAGGCGGTCTGGACGGCAGTGAGCAGGCTGGAAAAGATCGTTTGCGAGGTGGAGATCACCTGCGCCGAGGCCTGATAGGCCTGCTGATAGCGCACCAGGTTGGCGGCCTCTTCATCGAGGTTGACGCCAGACACGCTTTGTTGGGACGACACCGCCTGGTTGTAGAGCGCGGTCTGCGTCGTGAGATTAGTCTGCGCCTGGCTGCCCACCGTGCCGACGTTGGTGGTGAGCTGGGCGTAGGACGCAATGACCGACTGGCTGCCGCCGCTGAGCACACCTGCGTTGGCGAGCCCAGCCAGCGACAACGCGTTGCTGGTGTCCTTCAAGCCATTGCTGTTCGGCCCGATGGTGAAGCTGTCATTGGCGGCCGGCGTACCCGACGGCGTGACGCTCCAGCCATTCGCGCTGATGGTCTGACCAACGGCATAACTGCCACTCGACAAGACGTTGCCTGAGCTGTCGGTGACCTGATAGGTGCTCGCCGAAGGAAAGCTCAAGGTGGCATTGTTCGTCAGCGCCGGGTTGGAGGCGTTCTGCACGGTCACCGAACCGATCTTGCCCGTACCCGTATTGGCACTGGCTGGCGTCGGGGCGAGCAGCGCCGCTGCAGCGATGCCGTTCGGGTCGGTCATGGTCACCGCCAGGCTGGTGGAGGCCTGACGCGTCGGCAGGATCTGGAAGCTGTCACCCGCCTGCGCCGTGGCAGGCACGCTGAAGGTAAGCCCGGCGGCCGACAGCGTGCCGTCAGCATTGGTCGTCAGCGGCACGCCCTGCCCGCTGGTCGTCTGCAGGTTCCACTGGCTGCCGTC
This sequence comes from Dyella humicola, assembly GCF_026283945.1. Lineage (NCBI taxonomy): Bacteria > Pseudomonadati > Pseudomonadota > Gammaproteobacteria > Lysobacterales > Rhodanobacteraceae > Dyella > Dyella humicola. The sequence goes on along the minus strand of NZ_JAPDPC010000004.1, from coordinate 123,895 downwards.
ATAGCTCATGACATAGTCGGACGAGGTCAACTGCGACACGTCCGTGATACTTGCCGATACGCTGCCGGCGCCCTTGTTGGCACTGCTCGGCTGCACGGTGGGCGTCGGCATGTTGAAAATCGCAGCACCCTGCTTGCCGTTGAGGTCCATGCCCTTGGCTTGCTGCGCATTGACGCTGCTGGCAAGCGCCACCGCCGACTGGCCAAGCTGGTTCTGCACGCTATCGAGCACGTTGCTGCGATAGTTCAGCAGTGCGCCCAAGCTGCCACCACTGAGCTTGGTGCTGACATCGGTGCCGGTAACGTCGAAGACATCCGTCCGGGTGGGGTCGTACGCCGTGCCCCCGGTCGACAGCGCGTAGGACTTGTCGCCACTGACCAGCGCCTGCCCACTGGAGGCATACACACTGATGCTGCCATTCGACTCGCTGACGGCAGACACGCCCACGTAGCCCGACAGAGTCTGGATCATGGCATCGCGCTGATCGAGCAAGTCATTCGGCGGATTGTTGCCGGCCTGGCTGATCTGCGCATTCAGCGCGGCGATGCTGCTGGCCGTGGTGTTGATGCTGTTGACCGTGCCGCTGATCTGGCCATTCACCTGGCTCTGCTGGGCGCTCAATTGCTGACCCAACGTGTTGATCACGCTCACCGCCGCTGTGGCACTGCCCAGCAGCGACTGGCGGCTCGACGCCACGCCAGGCGTGTTCGCTACCGTGCTGAAGGCGCCGTAAAAGCTGTCCAATGCGGTTTGCAGATTGCCGCTGGCGCTCAATGTGCTGTTCAAGGTGGAGGCGAGGCTGTTGTAGGTCGTCGCGCCCTGCATGCTGGCATTGCTGCTCCACACCGCACTGGTGAGGAAGTCGCTGTACGCACGTTGCACCGAGTCCACATTGACGCCGCTACCGATCGTGTAGCGGCCGCCCGGCGCGGAGATGTTCTCTGACTGCAGCACCGTCTGCCGGCTATACCCCGGCGTGTTGACGTTGGTGATGTTGTTGCCGATGGTATTGAGTGCCACCTGGGCGGCATTGAGCCCCGAGACACCGGTGGACAGTAGGTTAGCCATGAGTCATTCCTGGACACTTCACTCGGAGGAAGTCGGCCCGCCGGCCAATTTCTTGAGCGCATCGAGCGCATCACGCATGGCGGGGCTGTTGGCGATGGTCGCGATTTTTTGCGCATAGGCCGGATCGGTGGCGTAACCACCGTTGACCAGGCCCCGGGCGAAGCCAACCACGTCGTCGCCGTGATTGAGGGCGCGGGCGTAACGCGGGTTGTCGGCAATGAGTTGTGCATAGTCGTCAAACGACTGGGCCGGGTTGGCGTAGGAGCGAAACTGGGCGTTGCGCCGTACGGCCACGCCATCTTCGAATTCCAGCGTGGGAACGCTGACTTTCGCGCCGTCCCAACTGGTGCCCGCCTTCATGCCAAACAGGTTGTTGCTGCTGTTGCCATCGGCGTGCGTCGGCAGGTGCTGGCCCCACTGGGTTTCGAGTGCCGCCTGGGCCAGCACGGCGCGTACCGACACGCCGAGCTTGTCTGCGGCCTTTTGCGCATACGGGGCCAGTTGCTGCACAAAGTCCTGCGCGTCCTTGGGCAGCGACTTCAACGCTTGCGAACCCACCGCACGCGCCGCGCCGGCCACGGAACGCAACCGCTGACGCCAGTCGTCATCGACGGCAGCGACCGTGCCGGCGTCGGCGCCATGCGTACCGGTGATGCCGCCAAGTTGGCGCGTCAGCATCTGCGCGATGCCCAGTCCATTGCCGTGCTGCGACAGTTCGATCGACAGCTGCTGATCGAACATATCGCGCCAGGCGTCGCCACCCTGGCTGTCGAACAGGCCGTCGCCCGCGCTCGCATCGCGCATGGACTTCAGCATCATCTGGGTAAAGATCGACTCGAACTGCTTGGCCACCACCGGCAGCGCCGATTTGGCGTCGGCCTGCGCACTCTGCCGCAGTGCCGAGAACCCGGACAGGTCGGTCCAGGTGCTCACACTCTTCATGGCGTCGCCAGGCAGCGCCATCAGATCACCACCAGTTCCGCGTGCAACGCACCGGCCTGCTTGAGTGCCTGAAGGATCGAGATGAGATCGCTGGGCGAGGCACCGACCTGGTTCACCGCGCGCACGATGGTGTCCAGATTCACGCCCGGACCAAACTTGAACATGTGGCCGCCGTCCTCGCTCACCTGCACATTGCTGCTGGGCACCACGACGGTCTGGCCCTTGCTGAATGGCTCGGGCTGGCTGACCTGAGGCTGCTCGGAAATGGTGACCTGGATCGAACCATGCGCCACCGCCGCCGGCGTCACCCGAACTTCCGAGCCGATCACCACGGTACCCGTACGCGAATTGACGACGACACGTGCCGGTGCATCGCCCGGCGTCACGTCGATACCCTGAATCGCACCGAGCCACGCCACGCGCTGACTCGCATCCACCGGACCGCGCACGCTGACCGAGCCGCCATCGATCGCACTGGCCGTACCCATGCCATAGGTGCGGTTGACCGCCTCGGCGATATGCGCCGCCGTGGTGAAGTCCGGCGTATTGAGATTCAACACCAGGTCGCCGCCGCTATTGGCGAATGACGACGCCACGCTGCGCTCTACCGTCGCGCCATTGGGAATGCGACCGCTGGCTGAAATATTCACCTGCACGCTGGAACCACTCTTGCCCTGCGCACTGACGCCGCCAACCACCACGCTGCCTTGTGCCATCGCGTAGACGTTGCCATCGGCACCGCGCAGCGGCGTCATCAGCAACTCGCCGCCGCGGATACTCCGCGCATTGCCGATCGACGACACCGTGATATCGATGGGCTGCCCCGGCTTGGCGAACGGCGGCAGCTGCGCCGTGATGGTGACCGCCGCGGCGTTCTTGAGCTGCGGTCGTGCGGACGCCGGTACCGTGATGCCGAACTGCACCAGCATGTTTTCCAGGCTCTGCGTGGTGAACGGCGTCTGCGTGGTCTGGTCGCCGCTGCCATCGAGGCCGACCACCAGGCCATAACCAATCAACTGGTTGCTGCGAACACCTGCCACCTGGGCGAGGTCGCGAATCTTGTCGGCGTGCGCAGGCGGCGCAAGCGCACCACAGGCACACAGCGAAATCGCCATGCCGCGCAATACCGATAGCAAACGAGCAGCCCGGCGCGAGCGGGAAAGCGTCGATGTGTTCATCAGTAGGGCATCCACTTGGAGCTGAAGAAGCGCGATAGCCAGCCCTGCGTATTCGCATCAGCCAGCGAACCCTTGCCGGTGTAGCCGATCTGTGCATCCGCCACTCGCGTGGACGGCACGCTGTTGTCCTGGCCGATATCCTGCGGACGCACGATGCCGGAGATGCGGATCAGCTCCTGGCCCTGGTTAATCGTCAGCATCTTCTCGCCGCGTATCAGCAGGTTGCCGTTGGACAGGCGCTGCGCCACCGTGACGGTGATGGATCCCGTCAACTGGTTGCTCTGGCTGCTGTCGCCACTGCCATCAAAAGCGCGGTTGGCATTGAGACTCGTATCGGCGGTCTGGCCAGCAATCCTGAGGGTTTGGCCGAGAATGCTGGGCGCTTTGATGGTGCTGGCGTCCTTCTTGCTGGTGCTGGTGCTGGCCTTTTTGGAAGCCTGCGTACTCTCCACCAGCGCGATCGTGAGGATGTCACCCACCCGATGTGCGCGAGCGTCATTGAACAGCTCCATGCCCTGCTCGGAGTGATAAATCGAGCCATCGGTCGGCGCTGCCGACGCCGGCTCCTGCGGCAACGTGGCCGCCCACTGATGATCGTTGCGCGGCGGCTGCATGATGCAGCCTGCCAACGGAGCGAACACGAGCGCGACGGCAATTGGGGATAGCAGGCGTGGTAGCGACATGGCAGTTCTCACATCTTGTCGGTGAGATCCTGCAGCATCTGGTCGGTGCTGCTGATCGCCTTGGAATTCATTTCATAGGTGCGCTGCGTCTCGATCATGTTGACCATCTCGGCCACCACGTTGACGTTCGAGGACTCCAGCGATCCCTGCATCAGCGAACCCATGCCGTTGAGCGACGGCTGTCCGGTCTGCGGCGCGCCGCTGGAAGCCGTTTCCACATAGAGGTTCTGACCCATCGGCTGCAGGCCGGCAGGATTGACGAAGTCGGCAAGCTGCAAGGTGCCGATGGTGTTCGGCGTCGCCGATGCGGTCGTGGTGGCAGAAACGGTGCCGTCGGTACCGATGGTGATGCTCTGCACGCTGGCCGGCACGGTGATGGCGGGCTCGAGCGGGTAGCCGTCCGAGGTCACGAGCTGGCCATTGGCGTCGGTATGCAGCGAGCCGTCACGGGTGTAAGCCACGCTGCCGTCGGGCATGCTCACCTGCAGGAAACCACGACCCTGGATGGCGACGTCGAGCGAACTGCCCGTCTGCGTGATGCTGCCTTCAGTGAACAGCTTTTCGTTGCCCACCACGCGCACGCCGGTACCCAGCATCAATCCTGACGGTGACAGCGTCTGCTCGGTGGTCTGGCCACCGGGCTGACCTTTGTTCTGGTACATCAGGTCCTGGAACGCGGCACGCGAGCTCTTGAATGCCGTGGTGTTGGCGTTCGCCAGGTTGTTGGAAATGACGTCCATGCGCGTCTGCTGCGCATCGAGGCCGGTCTTGGCAATCCACAAGGAAGAAAACATCGGTTACTCCAGAATGCGGTGGGCGTCAGCTGGCCTGCATCAACTTGATGCTGGAATCGGCGTTGTCCTCGGACGTCTTGATGGACTTCACCTGCATGTCGTATTGACGGGATAGCGCGATCATCTTCACCAGCTCGGCCGAGGCATTCACATTGCTTCCTTCGAGCACACCCGAGGCCAGCGTGACGGTGGGGTCGGCATCGGCGGTACCACCGTCCGCCAGGTGCATGAGTCCGTCCGAACCTTGCGTCAGCTGAGTCGGATCAGGATTAACCAGGCGGATCTTGTCGATCATGGAGACCGAGTTGGGTCCCTGCCCCAGCGGCACCGTGGAAATGGTGCCGTCGGTGCCGATACTGATTTCGGTGCTCGGGGAAATGGTGATGGGGCCTGAACTTCCCATCACCGCATTGCCACGCGAGTCAGTGAGCTGACCGTCGGAGGTGAGCTGCAAGTCGCCGGCGCGCGTATAGCCTTCCGAACCGTCCTGCGACTGCACCGTGATCCAACCCGCGCCGCGCACGGAAACATCCAGTGAGCGGCCGGTGGTGATCGAAGAGCCCTGGTTGGAACTTTGCCCGATGCCCTGGGCCACGGCATTGATGCGCGAAGGCGAGCCATCGCCCAGCACCGGCACGCTCTGGAACGCCGAGAGCTCGCTCTTGAAGCCGACCGTGGAGGCGTTGGCCAGGTTGTGGCTCACCGCTTCCTGGGCGCGCATGATCTGCGTCGCCCCGGTCATCGCTACATAGACAGAACGGTCCATGGCGATCTATCAGCGACCGACTGCGTTGAACAGCGCTGACGCCAGCGTGTTGTCGGTCGACAGCACCTGCGCATTGGCCTGGTAATCGCGCTGGGCCTGGATCATGTTCACCAGCTGCGCCGTCGTATCGGCCGTGTTCGAGCTCTCCAGCTCACCCGATTTGATGTCGCCAAACTGACCAACACCGGCCGTACCCATGATGGCCGGACCCGAATCGGAGCTCGCCGCCCAGCTGGCGCTTCCGAGCTGCCGAAGGCCTTGCATGTTGGAAAAATTGGCGACCGCGACCTGGCCAATCTGGGTGGTCTTATTGTTCGAGTACGTTGCGGAGATCACACCATTGCCATCGATGTCGATGCTGGTCAGCGTGCCCGCCTCGAAGCCATTCTGGTTGACCGTGCCGGGTGTGTAGGCGGTGCCGAACTGGGTGGTGTTGGTCACGTTCATCGACAGCGTCAATGGCGAGGAGCCGTTGCCAAGCGCCAGGCTGTTGAAGGCCAAGGTACCGTTCGCTGGCGTGGCGAGATTGCCACTGGTATCAAACGTCATCGGCTGCGATCCGGCGCTCTGGCCGTCCACGTAGAGATTGGCATTCCATGCATTGGTGCCGGTCTTGACGTAATAGACAGTCGCCTGATGCGAGCCGCCTTGTGAGTCATACACGGTCACCGGCTGGGAAGCGTTGAAGCTCGTCGAATCGCTCGTGCTGAAGGCGTTGACGGGTACCGTCGCGCTGGCCGGAAGATTGGAGGCCATCGTCAGCATCGAAGTGGCCGTGGCGTTGCTCTGTGCCGTCGCCCAACTGAAGTCGGTCAGCGTGCTCGTGTCGAAACCACCGGCGCCATTGGCCGGATAGATCTGCAGGCGCGATCCATCGGGAGTGGTGACAAAACCATTCGAGTTCTTCTGGAAATCACCGGCGCGCGTATAGGTGACGCCACTGCCGTTGTTGACGGCGAAGAAGCCATTTCCGCTGATGGCCAGGTCCAGGCTATTGCCGGTCGTCTGCAAGTCACCCTGGGCGAACTGCTGCGCCACGTCCTGCAATCGCGTGCCGCTACCCACGGCCGTGGAGTTGAGGTTCAGGCCGGTGACGGCAAAGATGTCGGCAAACTCCGCGCGCGAACCCTTGAAGCCGGTGGTGTTGGCGTTGGCGATATTATTGGCGATGACGTTGAGGTCGGACTGGGCCGCATTGATGCCGCTGAGCGCTGTATTCAGAGCCATGTTCGGTTCCTATTAAAGAATGGATGCGTGAAGCGTCAGAGAATCTGGGCTACCTGGCTGAGCGCCACGCCGCCCACGCCAGAAACCTGCAGGTACGTACCCACCGTGCTGCCACCAAAGCCCACCCCGGTGACCGTGCCGGCCACGTACGTATCGAGATTGGTGGTACCGCTGGTTGCGGCAAGCGTGTAGCTGCCATCGGCCACGGTGTTGCCACTGTTGTCCTTGCCGTCCCAGCTGAACTGCGCAAGGCCCGCGTTCTGGTTACCCAAGGGCATCGTGCGTACGACATTGCCGCTACTGTCGAGTACGTTCACGGTGACGTTACCTGCACTGGTCACGTTCACCGCGCCGCCCACGCTGTGCGTACCGTCGAAGCTCATCGTGCTGGAGGGCACCAGTACCGAGCGATTCAGCAGGTTGGACGAGCTCAGCACCTGCGAGGTCTGCATGCCCGAGCTGACATTGCTGCTGAAGCCCTGCAGATCGGTGTCCAGCTGCTGCGTTGCCGAAAGCTGGCTGAACTGCGCCATCTGCGACACGAACTGCGAGTTGTCCACCGGATTGGTGGGATCCTGCGCCTGCAGCTGGGCCGTCATCAGCTTGAGGAAGTCGGCCTGCGTCATGGTGCTGGACAGCGGCGAGCTCGAACTCGACGTGCTGCTGGAAGAACTGCTGTTATTGGTCGCGCTGTTACTGGGAATCGTGCTCATGGATAGCTCCTCACGGCTCACTTGCCGAGGTCGAGGGTCTTGATCATCAACTGCTTGGTAGTGTTCATCGCCTCGACGTTGTTCTGATACGAGCGCGAAGCGGAAATCATGTTGACCAGCTCATCGATGGGATTGACGTTGCTGCCGTACACATAACCGTCGGCATCCGACATCGGATTGCCCGGCTCGTAACGCGCCTGCACATCGGCCTGACTCTCGGTCACGCCTTTCACCTGCACGCCCACTGCGCTGTCGCCGTCCGCACTCTTGGCGCTGCCAAACGAACGCTGCACCGCTGCAAACAAGGGTTCCTTCGCGTGATAAGCGCCTTCGGGCGTGCTCGATACGCTGTCGGCATTGGCGAGGTTACTGGCCACGGTATTGAGGCGCAGCGACTGCGCCGCCATACCCGAGCCGGCCACATCGAAGATCTTGAACATCGACATCACTGGCCTCCGGTAATGGCCGTGCGCAACATGTGAATCTGCGCGGTGATGAAAGAAAGGCTGGCCTGGTAGTGCACGCCATTGGCGGCAAAATTGGCCTGCTCGACCTGGCTGTCGACGGTATTGCCGTCCATGGTCGGCTGGCTGGGCGTACGCCAGGCGAGCTGGTCGGCGGCCTGCGCCGTGGGATCGATCTGCCCCTGCTGGGTGATCGTCATCGGCAGGCTGTTGCCGTTGGCACTCGCGCTGGACAACGCCTTCTTGAAGTCGATGTCACGTGCGAGATAGCCAGGCGTATCCGCGTTGGCCAAATTGCTCGCCAGCACTTCGCTGCGGCGCTGCCACAGATCGAGTGCCTGGGTGTGCACACCAAACAAGTTGTCGTTGATCACAGTCATCGCTCACTCCTGCGGCAAGGGCCGCGGGAGGCGTTGAGCAATTAGCGTGCCACCACTTCTGAGATGCTTCGCAGGCCGCGCTGTTGTTGGGTTGCGCGTGATTTGGGTCGAGTTGCCTGGTGCGCTCGCTGGGGGCCATGTCGGAATTCCGACACGAGCGGTAGCGGGTTCTCGTCGCTCTGCTCCCTCTCCCCTCCGGGGAGAGGGAGTCAACGTCAAAAGCGATCGAAGTGTTCCGGCATCAAGTCCAGCACCGTCTGCGCCAATAGGTCCGGCTGGAACTTCGCCACAAAGCGATCCGCGTTCACCTCGCGCACCATCGACTCATTGAACAAGCCACTGATCGAACTGTGCAGCACCACCTTGAGCGGGCGCAAAGCCGGCGTCTCGCGAATCGCGCGCGTCAGCGCATAGCCATCCATGCGCGGCATTTCGATATCCGACACCACCAGGGTGACGCCCTCACCTTCCGGTGCGTCGGCCAGTTCCTGAAGACGCTCCAGCGCTTCGCGACCGTCCTGCGCCACCACGCATTCCACATCCATCTGGCGGAACAGGCCTACCAGTTGCTGGCGCGCCACCACGGAATCGTCCACCACCATCACGCGGCGTGGCTGCAGGTCATGCACGCGGGCGATGCGCTGCATCGGTGCGGAGAGCGCGGTAGGCGTGGCATTGAGGCTGGCCAGGACATGCTCCACGTCGACCACGGCCACCAGTGCGCCGTCGACCCGCGTCACCGCATTGACGCGGGTGCCGAAGCCCAGCGCGGCTGCCGGCGCCGCCAGCGACTCACCTTCGCAATGCACCAGCCGCTGCATGTCGGCGACCAGGAAACCCTGGATCGAGCGACTGAACTCGGTCACCATCAGGTGCGCCGAGGCATCCTCGCGCAGCGAGGGATAGCCCAGCGCTGGCGCCAGGTCGATCACCGGGATGGTCTGGCCGCGATAATCGCAGCTGCCGGCCACCAGCGCATGCGCGTCAGGCATCCGCTCCATCGGCACGCGCCGCATCACCTCGCGCACCTTGAATACGTTGATGCCGAACAATTGCGCATCGCCCAGCCGGAACAACAACATCGCCACGCGGTTGTGCCCCGCCAGCCGGGTTTGCTGCTCCACCTTGTCCATCCACGCGCCGCTCATGCGGACTCCTCGCAAAGCGGCACTGCCGCAGGGTACCGCTGGCGTATCGGCCACAGACAGGCGGGCTTGAGCCTGCCGGTCCCTGTCCATGGCACGTCGCTTGCTTCTCAAGTTCGGACGTTCCCCGCCGATGCGGGGACGAACCCTGCAGGAAGGAATAATCCACCCATGAGTCTGATCTGGAGCCAGCATCTTGCCGAGCTTGCGCGCGCTGCCGCCGCAGGCGACCAGGCGCGGGTTGCACAACTGTCGCGCCGCCATCCGGGTGCCGCGCAAGCGCTGGCGCCGCTACTGGCGGCCATGTTCACGCAGCGCCCGCCCGCTGCCGTGGCATTGCAGACGCTGGAGCAGCAAGGCCTGGTGCTCGGCGCTGCCCAGCAGCTGGCGCGCGAACAGGGAGCGATGAACGAGTCCGCCCAGGAGAGCCGGGATGGTGTCGGTCGCTTGACGGACGGCAGCGCCGGGATCTCGACATCGCTGCAGCAGATCAACACCGGCCTCGACTACGCCCGCCAGACCGGCGCAGCCAGCGAGCGCAGTGTCAGCGAGCTGGATGGCCAGCTACGCCTGCTGCGCACCGCGCTGTCGGCCATGAATCGCAATCAGAGCAAGCTGGCCGAACAGGTCGCCCAGATCCGCAAACTGACCGGCGTGGTGCAGGAGATCGCGCACCAGACCAATCTGGTGGCGCTGAATGCGGCTATCGAAGCGGCGCGTGCAGGTGAAGCGGGCCGTGGCTTCGCCGTGGTGGCGGACGAAGTGAAACAGCTGGCCGAGAAGACGTCCCTGGCAACCGACGAAATCGAGCAAGTCACCGGCTCCATCGGCGATTTCTCACTGCAACTGGACGGCGATGTGCAGCAAGGCCTGCAGCGCCTGGAACGTGCGCAAGGCGGCCTCACGCAGACCGAGACCTCATTGCAGGACAGCAGCGAGGCGTTGCGCCAGGTCAACGAGCGCATTGCCACCATGCACAAGAACCAGGATGCCCAGCATGCACGCGCGGTCGCCGCGCAGGCTGCCCTGGGTGCCTGGCACCGTCGCGCTGCCGAGGCCAACCGCCAGGCCGAGGCGCTCAGTCGCGCCGCCTTGCTCGCCCATCGCCTCGCCCTGGACTGGCTGGAGACCGAAAGCGGCGTCGATCCGGCCAGCCTCAGCCTGACCGTGCGCGAAGCCGCACAGGGGCTGCGCCAGGCCATGGAACTGGCCCTGCAGGAGCCGGCCGCGCTGGACCGCCGCTGGTTCGACACACAGGCATTGAATCGCACCCTGCAGCGCCTGGCCGCCAGCCGCGACGGCCACCCGGCCGCCAGCGCCCTGACCGCTGCCGGTGCCCGCCTGCGCGAACATGGCAACACGTTTGCCACTTTGTTGTGCGATGGCCAGCTCGACCAGGCCAGCCGGGTGGTGCAGCAGATCGAAAGCGAACGGGAGCTCATGCTGGCCCAGCTCAACGTGTTGCTGGCTGACCTATGACGATCCGCCCGCTGTTCGCCTTGGTGCTGTGCGCCCTGACGCTGCCCGCCATCGCCGCGGAGCCGGCGCAGGCGGCGCGCGCCAAGGCCGAACAGTGGCTGCACGACCAGTATGCGAGCACGGGGAGCCGTGTCGTGGCCCAGGCCGCGGCACTCGACCCGCGACTGACTTTTGCCCCCTGCACGGCGTCATTGAGCGCCGGCCTGCAGGAGGGCACGCATCTCGGACCGCGCATGAGCGTCGTCGTCCGTTGCCCGCAAGCCGATGGCTGGACCCTGCGCGTCCCGGTGCAGCTGCAGGTTTTCCGCCAGGTGCTCGTGGTCACCCGCCCACTGCAGCGCGGCGACGGCATCCACTCCGACGACGTGCGTAGCGAGGAGCGCGACGTCACGCGCCTGGGTTATGGCTATGTGGGCGAGATGGGCGAGGTCGAAGGCCGCACCCTGTCGCGGGCGCTGGCTGCCGGCAGCGTGCTCACGCCGGGCGCCCTGGGTGGCCGTAGCGCCGTGCGGGCGGGCGACCAGGTCCAACTGGTGTCGCGCCTGGACGGCATCGAGGTGCGCGCCAGCGGCGTCGCCCTCGGCGGCGGCGACAGCGGCTCGCGCCTGCGCGTACGCAATGGCAGCTCCGGTAAGGTGGTCGACGCGATGGTGACGGCGCCTGGCGTGGTGCTGGCCCTACCCTGATTCGGAAGACTAAAGTTTGCGGCCACCCGGCCGATCCTGTGAGCAACAGGGCCAAAACCGCATAGAGAACGGACCCATGAACACGACCATATCCAACAACGGTCTACCCAAGCTCCCCCAGGCACCCAGCGGCCAGGGCAGCGCGTCCACGCAGACGGCCGGCTCGGCGTCCAGCGAGGCCGCCAGCACGGCGCCCGGTACCGACGATCGCGTTCAGCTGACCGACTCGGCCCGTGCACTGCAGGAAGCCTCGCGCACCAGCCAGGGCGCCACGGTCGACACCAAGAAGGTCGAGCAGGTACGCCAGGCCTTGGCCAACGGCACCTACCGCATCGATGCCAGCCGCATCGCCGATCGCATGATGACGCTGGACAGCCAGCTCAACGGCAAGTCATGAACAGCGCACTGCAAGCCGAACTGGACCACGCCTTGACGGCCACGGTCGAGGAAATGCGGCTCGCAGTGGAGCAACTGGCGGATGCGCTGCAGACCGAGCGAACCGCCCTCGCAACCGCGGACGTCGAGGCGCTGAACCAGGCCGGTGCCAGCAAGCACGCCCTGATGGTGCGACTCGAACAGCTCGACAGCGAGCGCGTGCAGCTAGGCCAAAGCGCCCCAGGAGCCACGCATGCGCTGGCACCGTTATGGCAGCAGGTACTGCAGTCGCTGCGCGCATGCCAGCAACTCAACCAGCGCAACGGTTACCTGGTGAGCCTCCGTCTGCAGCAGGTGCGCAAGGCGCTGGCCGTGCTGACGGGCAATGACACCGAACCCAGTGTGTACAGCCGTGGCGGCGAGCTGCGTACCAGCTTGCGCTCGCAGACACTCGCCGAGGCTTGAACATCATGATGCGCGCCATCGCTTATGAGCAGCGCATCCGCACGCACGCGGCGTACCGCGCGATCATCTTCCACTGCCATCACGTCGACCTACCATGAGCGAAGCCGCGGCACTCCCCTCCGCCCACGAAGCTTCAGGTAACGCCGCCAGCGAACTTCCGCTGCCGGTCATCCGGTTGCCGATGCTGGACGCCAAGCGCGAACTGTTCGCGTATGAAATCGTCTTCCAGAATGATGACGAGGACGAAGCCGCGCTGATGCGGCGCGCCCTCGCCACCATCACGGACGGCGCGCTCGCGCGCCTGGTGCGCGGAAACCGCACCTTTCTGCGGCTCACGCGCGACCTCCTGATGGAGGAAACCGACGTGCTGCAGCACCAGCCGCGTTTCGGCGTGCTGCTGGAACCCGAGGCGGCCACCGATGCTGCCCTGGTTGAACGTCTGCAACGCATGGCGCAGCGTGGATGTCCGCTCATGCTCGACGCGGGCGCCACGGCGCTCGAGTTCAACGCAGCAGTCGAGCCGCTGTTGAAATTCGTGCAGTTCGTGCGCCTGGATGCCAGCAAGCTCGATTCGGCCACGCTGCGCTCGCGCAGCGAGTACCTGCATGCACGCGGTACTCATGTCATTGCCGGTCACGTGGATGACCACGACACCTATCATCTGTGCGAAGAGCTACCGGTACAGGCGATTCAGGGCCGCTTCCTGCTCAAACCCGAGCCGGTCGAAGTACCGGTGCTGACCGCCAGCCGGCTGAGCCTGCTCCGCCTGATGAAGGCGCTCGAAGAAGGTAACCCCGGCCCGGTCGAACTCGGCCAGATCGTGCGTGACGACGCCATCCTCAGCTACAAGCTGCTGGGCTGCGTGAACTCGGCCTACTTCGCCCTGCCCCGCCAACTCAAGTCGGTGCAGCAGGCGGCGATCTTTTTTGGCGCCACGCGCATTCGCAACTGGATCTACACGATGGCGCTCAGCGGCACCGGCGACCGTCCGCCCGAGCTGTTGCGCGCCGCCCTGATCCGCGCGCACATGTGCGAAAAGCTGGCGCAGCACATGCCCAATGAACAGCGAGAGATGGCGTTCACCGCCGGCCTGTTTTCGTTGCTCGATACATTGATGGAAGCCCCGATGGACTTCGTGCTGTGGCATCTGCCGCTGGCACGCGAAATCAGCAGCGCACTGCTCGAAGGCAAGGGGCCGTTCGCACCGTTGCTGGAGCAGATCTATGCCTGGGAAGCCGGCAATCTGCGCAGCGGCCAAACCCAACCGCAGGTAATCCGTCGCATGGCGGCGATCTACCTCGAAGCCACGCAGTGGGCTGATCACGTCTACGCGTTTGCGGACCAGCGCCCGAACTGAGCTTTGCTCCCGACCTTGCTCCCTCTCCCCTCCCGGGAGAGGGTTGGGGTGAGGGGGCAATCTAGCGACAAGCCAGCTTCAAAGCGGGCTCTTTTGACAGTCCTTCGCGAGCCCCCGCCCTTTACCCCCTTTTTGGGGCTCACCTCAATCCTCTCCTCGCTTCTCAAAGCCGGGGCCATCCATGGCCCCTCCCCGCGTGCCCCGCAGGGGAGAGGAAGCTAAGGCGACGTCGCCCTTAGCCGCCACACGGCAAGCCCTAAACCTGCCAGCGCAACGGCAAACCACACGCCGCCCGCAACAACATCCGTACCCAACCACAGTACGCAAGCCACGGCAGCCACCACCAGCACGCCCGCACCACCGGCCAGCATCAGGTCGAGGCGCGTCCTGCGGCGTTCGGGCATCAGCAGCCACACGCCGAACATACCCAGCAGCAAGGCCGCGAGACGGCGCGCCATCACGAATGATGGCGCGTCGGGCACGTCCGGCACGACATCGGCCAGCGTGCGATCGCCTGTCTGCAATTCGTAGCCCTTGCCATCGAGTGCGTGCGCCGCCGGCACCAGCTCATCGCCGTCCACCTGCGCGAAGATCGTGACCTCTTGCGCCGGCACGGTCTCCCAGCTCACCCGCAAATCACCCAGGCGTGGCTGCTCCGGGTGGACACTCGTCACCAGGTGATCGTTGTAGAGCGAAAAACTGGCGGCGAGGTTCGGCGGCACCGATTTGAAATCCGGCGGCAAGGGATCCCCACCCGGCAACGCATGCAAGAGCGTTGGTGAAAGAGCGTAACCACCCACTCGCACCAAGCCCGCATCGAATTGCTTGCCGCGGATGGGGAAACTCTCCGGATTGGCATGACCCGAAGGCTGCGCGAATCGGCGGGCATCCAGCGGGCGATCAACCCAATCCAACTCGTAGTGCACGTCGGCACCCACACGCACTTCGCGCCATTGGAACATCTCCACGCGGCGAATCAACACCGGCGTCTTGGCACGCTGGCCAAACTCAGGATCGTACGGCTCCTCGATCACGCGAACCGGGCCGGCCACGCGAACCATATAGCCGTGCTGGCCCGCCTGCGGGGGGCCACCCTCACCCAGGTCGAGTATCTGCCCACCGTGTCGGGCAGCGGCATGGCGAAGATCGAGCACGCTTCGCTCGGTCATCGCGACCAGGCCGACACCTCCAAGCAACACCAGTGCACCCAGCACCCGCCGCATCCATTGCTGCATCTTCGCTGCGCCCCCCTGCGGCGTGTTCATCGGTGCCCCTATCCTCGTAATTCACGCTGTTCGTCGGCCGTACCGTAGCGGCCGCGCTCGTCGCGCACCACCCTGGCTACGGCGCAATCATGATCGTGCGTAAAGAACAGCCGCACGTCACGCGCCAGCTTGTCTTCCAGGAAGACCCGCTTCTCGTCGATCAATTTTTCCGGCCAGCGGTCATAGCCCATGGTGATGGGCAAGTGCACCCAGAAGCGCCCCGGAATCAGATCCGCGCAAAACACCACGCCGCCCACTTCGGACAGCATCAGTCCTGGCGTATGACCGTCGGAATAGTGGAAGCGCACCGCGGACCCAAGCGCTCTCGAGAACTCGCCCTCGACCAGTTCAAGCCGTCCGCTGGCTTCCAGCAACGGCTGCAGCTCTGGCACGAACGAGGCACGGTCGCGCGGATGGGGCTTCAACGCGCGGCGCCAGTGTTCGGCACCGACTACGTAGGTCGCGTTGGGGAACAACAGGCGCGGTGCCTGCCCTTCCTCCCATGCTGCGAGCAAACCGCCGGCATGGTCGAAATGCAGATGGGAAAGCACTACCACGTCGATGTCTTCGTGCGTCAGCCCCGCCTGCGCCAGCGAATCGAGCAGCACGTGACGGTCTTCCACCACGCCATAGCGTTCGCGCAGCGCCGGCTCGAAGAACGCCCCGATGCCGGTCTCGAACAGCACGTTGCGACCGTCCAGATCCTTCACCAGCAGGCAGCGGCAAGCCAGCGGAATGCGGTTTTCCGCATCCGGCGCAATCCAGCGCGACCACAGCGCCTTCGGCGCATTACCGAACATGGCGCCGCCATCAAGTTGCTGCGAATTGCCGATGAGTGACCAGAGTTGCATTACTGCACCTTACCCAGGCCCGACTGGCGGCGCGGGTCGCTGGCCGCATCGAGCTTGTTCGATTTCACGTCCCAGGTGACCACGTTCATGAAGCCCCAGGGATTGCGCTCCTTCAGCGTATGCCCCATCTGCGTCAGCGTAGCGGCCGTAGCGGGGTCGAACGCGCCCGGCTCCACGTCCACGCGATCGGGCATGTACTGATGATGGAAGCGCTTCTGCGCCACGATGCCCGCCGCGTCCTTGCCATCGATGAACGCCAGGATGCCTTCCAGCACCTGGGTGATGATGGTGGAACCGCCCGGCGAGCCGATCACGGCCACGCGATCGGCGCCAAACACGATGCTTGGCGTCATCGACGACAGCATGCGCTTGCCCGGCGCTGGCGCGTTCGCGGCGCTGCCAAGCAGGCCATAGACGTTCGGCTTGTTCGGCACCAGGGCGAAGTCGTCCATTTCATCGTTGAGCAGCACGCCGGTGCCTTGCGCCACGAAGGTGGAACCGAGCACGTAGTTCACCGTCAAGGTGATCGAGGCGATATTGCCGTCCGCATCGATGACCGAGAAATGCGTGGTGTGCATGCCCGGATCGACGCCCGAGCTGGCGGCCAGCATGGACGAAGGCGTGGCACGATCCGGCAGGATGGTCTGGCGCAGACCCGCCGCGTAGTAAGGCGACAGCAGCATGTCCAGCGGCATCTTCACGAAGTCCGGATCGCCCAGGTAGTCGTTATGATCACGGAACGCGCGACGCATCGCTTCGATGACCAGGTGCGTACGATGCGCCTCGTCGAGCTTGGTCAGGTCGAAGCCGGACAAGATGTTGAGGATCTGCGCCACCGCCACGCCGCCCGACGACGCCGGCGGCGCGGTGACGACACGGTAGCCGTGGTAGTCCACGGTAATCGGCGTGCGCTCCTTCACCTGGTAGGTTTCCAGGTCCTTCGCGGTCCACTTGCCACCTGCGGCACGCACGGCATCGACGATCTTCTTCGCCGTCTCGCCGCGATAGAAACCATCCGCACCGTGCTCACCGAGCAATTCGAGCGTGCGCGCCTGGTCCGGATCGCGCCATACCTGACCGGCTGCGGGCGGCTTGTCGCCTGGCAGGAACTTGCTGACCGAGGCCGGCCAGCGGCGGATGTCCTTTTCGCGTTCCGCGATCGAGTTGATCAAACGCGCGTCCGGCTCGAAGCCATCGCGTGCGGTGCGAATGGCCGGCGCCAGCGAATCCTTCAGCGGCAACTTGCCGTAATGGGCGGCAAGCCACACCAGGCCGGCGGGCTCGCCGGGGATGCCGGCGGACAGCGGGCCGTTGAGCGCGTTATCGCGATTGGGCGTGCCGTCCTGATTGAGGTAGTCCTTGCTGTCCACCACCAGCGGCGCGGTTTCGCGCGCATCGATGAACACCTCGCGCCCATCCGAAGCCCGATGCAGGACGGCCATGAAGCCGCCGCCGATGCCGGAGCTTTCCGGCTCCACCACCGAGAGCGTCGATGCCACCGCGATGGCCGCGTCGAAGGCATTACCGCCCTTGGCCAGCACTTCGAGGCCGGCTTCGGTGGCGTGGAAGTTGGCGCTGGCGATGCCGGCATGGCCGGGTCGCTGGGCGAGGACGTGCGAGGACGGTGTTGCAGCAGGCGAAACGGACGGACGGCTATCGGCGGCATACGCGACGCTGGCGGAAAGCAACAGTGCAAACAGGGTCACGCGCCCATTCAACAAACACTTCATGCCTGGTCCTTTGCCGCCATCAGATGTTGGTATTTCAGATCAAGCTGCGCGTGCGTCTCGGTGTGCTCGGGATCGATGATGATGCACTCCACCGGGCATACCTCCACGCATTGCGGCTGGTCGTAGTGCCCGATGCATTCGGTGCACAGCGACGGTTCGATCACGTAGAACTCCTCACCCAACGAAATGGCTTTATTTGGGCAAACTGGTTCACAGACGTCGCAATTGACGCAGGTATCGAGGATTTTCAGGGACATGGCGGTGAGTTTACACGGTAGGCCGCCATGCTGCGGAGCTGGCCGGGCTGGCGCGAGGCCACGAAAGTGGCGCTATTGGCCCGTTTAACGCCTTCCCGATGTGCGGCGCTGGGATGACGGCTCGTGCTGCGGTCGTTACGGCGGCTTGAACAGGCTCCAAGGGCGCGACCTGAAGATCGGCCCAGGTCACGCGGTGTGCTGAAAACGAAAAGCCCGCGGCACTTTCGCGCCACGGGCTCTCCTACTTGCTTTTGCGAAAGCGTGATCGCTTGCGAAGCGTCGCTTACATCGCCACGAAGCGCACGGTGGCGCCGGTCGGCTGCAGGGTTGCGTTGACGCGGTCCTCATCGGTCTTGTCGCCGATGAACAGGATGATCACGTCCTTGAACGAACCCGGCTTGGCGTCCTTGAAGGCTTCGATCAGCAGGTCGGCAGTCTTGGTCGAGCTCGGGCCGGCAAACACCAGCATGTTGCCCGGCAGCACGCCGCGAGCCACGGTGTCCTGCACCTGCTCGAGCTGACGCTGGTACTTGGCCTTGTCGTCATCGCTGTCGCCGGCCGGCACCAGGTACGGGAACGGACGGTCCGCAGTCATGCCCTGCATGTTCTTCTGCACGATCTGGCCGAGGTAGGCGCCCCATGCCTTGGTGTCGTTCGGGTCGGTCGGCTTGGAGACGGCCTGTGCCTGCTCGGTCGGCTGCGCGGCTTCTTCTTTCTGGCTGCAGGCGGTGATGGACAGGGTGCCGGCAAGCGCGGCGGCGGCGAGGAAAACATACTTGTACATGGTGGTCACCTTGGATGGCGGATTCTGGGCGCTTTGATCCGTTGGATGACGGGACCATCCAGCCGCCATTTCGGCGGCGCCGTGAAACCGGGAGAACGTGCTGCCAGCCGGAGTGAACCCCTTGCCATGCACCGTATCGCGCCCCTGGTTCGCGGCGAGTGACTGTCCTGTCCGCAGGATGCACGCGAGGATACACGAGGCCGGCCCGGCCTGACACCGTTGCACGTGTTGCAATGCGGGGTCAGGCAGCCTCCCCCCGCCCCATCAATGCCAGCGCTGGCGCATCGCCTGCTGCACGGCCGGATGCACGAAGCCGGAAATATCGCCGCCAAGGCGGCCGATTTCGCGCACGAGGGTGGAGGAGATGAAGCTGTACTGCTCGGCCGGGGTGAGGAACAGCGTCTCCGCCTGAGGGATCAGATGGCGATTCATGCTGGCCAACTGAAACTCGTATTCGAAGTCGGACACCGCGCGCAGGCCGCGAATGATCACGCCTGCGCCGACCTCCTCGACAAAGTGGGCGAGCAAGCCATCGAAACCGCGCACCTCGACGTTCTTCAGATCGGCCAGTGCCAGCCGCGCCAGCGCAATGCGCTCATGCAGGCTGAAACCCGGCCCCCTGCCCTTGTTGGGGCTGTCCGCCACGGCCACGATGATGCGCTCGAACAGCGGCGCCGCGCGTGCCACCAGATCCGCGTGGCCATTGGTGATGGGATCGAAGGTCCCCGGATAAACGGCGAGACGTGTATTGACCGGCGGCTTGTTCACGTGGGGATGCTGCTGGGCTTGAGGGAGGGCTAGCTTAGAACCAGACCTTGATCCCCGCCTAGAGTGAGTTCGCCAGCAAACACCAACCATACGCCAGCGTCAGGCAGCCGCCAGAACCCGCCGATAGAGCGCGTAACGCACTTCGCCAGCCACACCTTCCCGGTGCGGGTTCCACTGGATCGGCAGCACGGGCGCCACGGGCCGCGGCGATTCGACATAAATCCACGCACCGGCAGTCAGCCAGCCTCCCTGCTCCAACCGCTGCGCCATCGCCGCCCACAGGTCTTGCGCGAACGGCGGATCCAGAAACACCAGCTCGTAGGGCTGCGGCGGCCCTTGCAGGTACGCCAGCGCATCGACGCCAGCCACCTGCCCGCCCTGCGCCTTGAGCCGCGTCAGGTTGTCTCGCAGCGCCTGTGCCGCACGCAGGTCACGCTCGACGAACTGCACGCTGGCCGCGCCACGCGACAAAGCCTCGATACCAAGCGCGCCCGTGCCCGCGCACAGATCAAGGCAACGCGCACCGGCAATCACTGGCGACAGCCAGTTGAACAGGGTCTCGCGTACGCGCTCGGCGGTTGGCCTCAGGCCGGGCAGATCCGGCACATCAAGGCGCGAATTACGCAACTGGCCGCCAATGATGCGGATGCGCCCGGAGGCGCCCCTTACGTTGGCAGCCATGACTCAGGGGCTAGTACAGGTGGGGGTGGTAGCATGCCGCCCATTGTCTTTGAATCGCAGCCGCAATGCTCAAGTTCTGGAAGAAGAAACCCGCAGAAACGCCCTCGGGCCAGCCTGCCGCAGCCACTACGGAATCCGCTCCGGCGGAACAGCTTGCGCACGATACCGACGCCTTCTCGCTGGACAACACCGCATCCACCCTGGGCGAAGCACTGGCCGAAACGCCACCGCCCGCGGCCGCTCCGGCCGAAGACGAGGCCTTTGAGCGGGCCGCCATTGCCGAGGCCGCACCGGCCAAGCGCAGCTGGCGCGAGCGACTTTCCGGCAGCTCGTTCGCCAAGGGCCTGTCGTCGCTGTTCAACCGTCACCCCAAGCTCGATGACGACCTGCTCGACGAGCTCGAAACCACGCTGATCACGGCCGATGTCGGCATCGAGGCCAGCACGAACCTGGTCGAGGATCTGCGCAAGCGCATGCACAAGCGCGAGTTCGCCGATGCCACCGCCTTGCTGTCCGCCCTGCGGCAGTCGCTGATCAGCTTGCTCAAGCCGGTGGAAACGCCGCTGACTGTCACCGGCCGCCAGCCGTTCGTGATCCTTACCGTCGGCATCAATGGCGCGGGCAAGACCACGACCATCGGCAAGCTCGCCCGCCGCTATCGCGACGATGGCCACCAGGTGATCCTCGCCGCTGGCGACACCTTCCGCGCCGCCGCCGTAGAGCAGCTCAAGACCTGGGGCGAACGCAACAAGGTGCCGGTGATTTCGCAGGGCCAGGATGCCGACTCCGCCAGCGTGATCTTCGATGCGCTGCAGGCCGCACGCTCGCGCGGCGCCAATGTGCTGATCGCCGATACCGCCGGTCGCCTGCATACGCAAGGCGGCCTGATGGACGAGCTGGGCAAGATTGCCCGCGTGCTGAAGAAACTCGACGCCGACGCACCCCATGAAGTGCTGATGGTGATCGACGGCACCACCGGCCAGAACGCGGTGAACCAGGTGCGCCAGTTCCGCCAGATCGTTGGCGTCACCGGCCTGGTCGTGACCAAGCTCGACGGCACCGCCAAAGGCGGCGTGGTGTTTGCGCTGGCTCGTGAGTTTGGGCTGCCGATTCGCTATGTGGGCCTGGGTGAAACCGCCACCGACCTGCGCGTGTTCGAAGCCGAGGCTTATGTCGATGGCTTGCTGCCGTCCAGCCTGGGCCAGGGCTGAGGACCGCCGCCGGTGCCGCGCTGGCTCCGCCTGACCTTGCTGATTGCCAGCAGCGCCACGCTGCTGCTGGTCGCGGTGGCGCTGACCGCCGTGCACCTGCTGCTGCAGCCCGAACGCATCACCGCGGTGTTGCAAACACAGGCACGCGCTGCCGGCCTGGAACTCAACCTGGCCAGCCCGGCCACCCCCGCGCTGTTCCCGCGCCCGGCACTTGAACTCCAGGGCATCACGCTCAGCGCCCAGGGCGCGAACATGCCGATCCTGCTGGCTGCGCGCGGCACGCTGGCGCTGACATGGCGCACGTTGCTCGGCAAAGAAACCGTCATTTCGCAGATGGCCATCGATTCGCCTCGCGTCGACCTCGATGCGCTGCAATCCTGGCTGGCCCATCTGCCATCCGGCCCGGCCAGCGCGCCGACTGAGATTCCGCGCATCGACGCCGGCGTACGCATCACGCGCGGCAGCCTCGTGCGCGGCAACGAACTGCTGCTCGGCGACGTGGAGCTTGAAACCGGCCAACTGGCGGCCAACCAGCCCTTCCCGCTCACGATCTCGGCCAAGGACGCGCAAGGCATACCCACCCAGCTGCGCCTGTCACTGACACCGAGCATCAAGAATGGCGCACTGCAGTTGGACAACATCGCGCTGCGCCTCTCCCACAGCACTACGCTGACCTTGCAGCTTGCAGGTGAAGCGCGCTGGCGCGGTGCCGCCGACGCTTCGGCGCTTTTGTCGGGCAAGCTCGATCATGCCGACAGCGGCCAATACGTCACCGCGATCGAATTGATGCCGGCCAATGAAAACAGCCCGCTGATGCTGGGACTGAAGCTCGATGGCCCGAACAATCACGCCGATCTGCGCCTGCCACCGCTGGCACTCGCCGATTGGTGGGCGGAGCTCGACCATGACGACGGTCCGACGCTGGCCGTGCCGCCCGGCAGCGGCCATGCCGAAATCGCCAGAATCGATACCGGCAATATCACCATCGAAGGCTTGACCATCCGGGCCGGCTCCGATGTGCCGGCCAGCGCGGCCAGCGTCGCAGCTCCCGCACCGACGGCACCGACAAAAGCCGCGCCAGCGAAAGCTGCACCTGCCAGGCCCGCACCCGCAAAGCCCACGCCCGTCAGCACATCGCCATGAATCCCTTTGCCTCCGCGCTGCTGGCCTGGTTCGATCGCCACGGCCGCAAGGATTTGCCATGGCAGCACCCGCGCGATGCGTATCGTGTGTGGCTGTCCGAGGTAATGCTGCAGCAGACGCAGGTGGTCACCGTCATCCCCTACTTTCAGCGTTTTGTCTCCGCGCTGCCCGGCCTGCGCGACCTGGCTGCCGCCGACGAAGACACCGTGCTGGCGTTGTGGTCAGGTCTTGGCTATTACCGCCGTGCCCGCTTCCTGCAGCGCGCCGCGCAGATCTGCGTTGAGCAACATGGCGGCGAACTGCCGCGTGATTTCGACGCGCTCGCCGCCCTGCCCGGCATTGGCCGCTCCACCGCCGGCGCGATCCTGGCGCAGGCACATGGACTGCGCTTCCCGATACTCGACGGCAATGTGAAGCGCGTGCTGACGCGCTACCTCGGCATCCACGGCCATCCAGGACAAAGCGCGGTGGAGAAAGTGCTGTGGCAACACGCCGATGCACTCACGCCGGCAGAGCGCACGGCCGATTTCACCCAAGCGATCATGGATCTCGGTGCGACCCTGTGTGTACGTACACGTCCGCAATGCGACAGCTGCCCGTTCAGCGATAGCTGCGTGGCAAAGCGCGAAGGACTGACCGCGCAATTGCCCAGCGCCAAACCGTCTAAGGCGATACCCACGCGCGACACGGTGATGTTGATCCTGCGCGACGCGAAAGGTCGCGTGCTGCTGGAGCGACGTGGCCCGCAAGGCGTGTGGTCGGGATTGTGGAGCCTGCCCGAGGCCAGCGATCACGATGGCGCCTGGCGCGCGGCGCAATCTTTTGCGCACATCGATGACGCGCAGGCCCTGCCGCCCTTCGTGCACGTATTCAGTCACTACCGCCTGCAAATCGAACCGCTGTTGTTCGATGAGGCAGCAGCCCACCGTGGGATCGCCGATAATCCCACCCTGCGCTGGTGCGATGCCGGCGAACGCGCCGCCCTAGGCCTGCCTGCCCCCGTGCGCAGCCTGTTGCTCGGCCTTTAAAAACTTCACCTGATGAGTGGCACCACATGAGTCGTATCGTTCACTGCGCCAAACTGGGTCTCGATGCCGAAGGCCTAGATTTCGCCCCCTGGCCCGGCCCGCTCGGCCAGCGCATCTACGCCGAGATTTCCAAGCAGGCGTGGCAACAATGGCTGGCCCACCAGACCATGCTGCTCAACGAATACCGCCTCAACCCGCTCGATCCCAAGTCGCGCCAGTTCCTGAGCGAGGAAATGGAGAAATTCCTGTTCGGCGGCGACGTGAAACAGCCCGAAGGCTACGTCGCCCCCGACTCAGAGTCTTGACGCACGGCCCGGCATCAGATTTAATACGCGGCTCACGCAGTACCCGTGGCCGGGTAGCTCAGTTGGTAGAGCAGGGGATTGAAAATCCCCGTGTCGGCGGTTCGATTCCGTCCCCGGCCACCATTAAAAACAAGCTGTCACGCGAAAAAGGGCCTCTCGGCCCTTTTCTGTTTGTGTCGCTGTTAGCCGGTTGCTATCCGTTTGCAAAGTCCCGACGGCAAACGAGAAAGCCCGCGCAATGGCGGGCTTGTCTCCGACAGCTATGTCACTTCGATTTCAGCATAGCCGTCAACGCAATGGCGATGCCTTGCCCCATTATTGGCCTCGAAGTAACCTGCGAATTGGGGAAACTAGGGGAAACCACATGATCTTCATCAGACGCTTCGCCGCCGTCGCGGCGGTCTTGGCTTGCACGCTCTCGGCGGGCTGCGCCATGACATCCAAGGTCGTACCCGTGGGGCATGGTCAGTACACCGTGAACGCCACCGCTTCACCTATGCGTGGTGGCAGCGGCGGTGCGCGTGCGATGGCCTTCGACGCTGCCAACGACTTCTGCACCAAAAAGGGACAGCAGCCGGAAGTATCCAATTCAGGCACCGACACGCTTAACGGCTTTGGTGCCGGCTCAGCCGATCTAACGTTCCGTTGCGTCGATAAGTGATTCTTTGTCGGCTACTCGCCGTTGCGTTGCTGGTGTCGCTGCCTGCTATCGCCCAAGCCGGCTCGCGCTGCGAAACCGACGCCAACGGCGTCGTTCAATGCGAGCGAAAAAATGACCTGCAGCCTCTGCCTCCTGGTTTTGGGGCAGGGTCGCTGGGTCAGGCTGGTAGCAATACTGGGGCATCGGCGTTTTTCACTGGCAGGAAAAGCCAAGTGCAGACCGTTACGTACAAATGGGTTTGGTCCTGTGAGTACAACTACAACGGCCAGTTGTTCACGCGCCTCTTTGAAACTGGGTGCCCAGCCACTGTATCGGTGCAATAGCAACGATTGAACAGGCGGCCCTCCGCGGGCGGGCGCCGCAACTGTCTCCGCTCAACATAGATTCAACGGATTTGGGATTGGTCTAGTGCGACCGTAAACACACGACAAACATTGAATCACGAAAATGGCCGTAGGCAGCATCATCGAAGCCCAACAGAAAGCCGAGGAATGGCACGACTTCTTACGCTTCGTTGATGCAGCGGAGCTGAAGATCGACGATGCATCAATCAAGCAACCATCCCCGCGCGCGCCGGACATAGAGGTGCATGTGGATGGTGTCGGCGTGATGGCGTTCGAGTTTGGCGACTTGAACAGCCATGCCTGCCGAAAAGGCATGTCGCTGGTGGAGCAATCGCGCAGTCTTCTGCGGGCGCATTACGATGGGCTTCCAGACATCCGCCGCCAAGCATTCCGTAAAAAGTATTGGGGAGCTCATATCTCGTTGCCCTCGAATGAGGTCGACTAGATGAAAGTGATAGCTGGGCGTAGGGGCTTTCTCGTATTCGAATCGAGCACGACACGCGCCGCCATGGAGATTGATTTGTCGTTCTTCCAGTACAAGCCGTAAGGGAGATACGGTTGGCGATAGATAAAGATTCGATTGAAGCCCGCCTTCAAGAATTCTCGTAGCAGGGACCGCTCAGAAAACAACCTCATCTCCAGGGTAGCGCCCTCGCCGCCGTGAAAGACAAGTTCGTTGAATACCTGAACCTTTCCACGTCTCGTTGTGTTCTTCAGATAGGAATGGCCGTCACTATGGACGACCTCATATTCATGAAGGTCTGGGAAACGTTCGATCGTTTGCGCCCACCATTTTCCAGGGCGATCGTAGGGCACGGAGAACACGAAAACGCCACCAACCTTTAACAGGCGGCGAGCATTTACGAATGCCCGTCTCACCGGCGGGGCCACATGTTCGAACACATCTGTCGATGTGATGAAGTCGTACTGGCCGACATTCGCGTCAGAGATGTCTGTGATGTCGAGCCTCGGCTCCTGGTGGTAGAACGTATTGGTGAAGTTGAGGCGTTCAGCCAGAGGGGTGGCGTAGCCTTCCCAGCAGCTCATGCCGACGCCACTCAGATCCTTTCGCATCGGAAGGTCAGGCAGGGCGATGCTTTCGCCGAAAAGCTCCGTCGTGAGGATGTGTGCAATCGATCGCATGCGAACTGTAGATCCACATTGCGAACAACTCGGCATTTCTCGACCGAGGTCAGCGATGGCGCACTGGTTGGGCGATCCGCAAATGTTGCAGGTGAAAGCCACGATCTGAGCTGGATCCATGCCCTGCATCTTTGCACCCTTAAGCAAGTCTATTTGCGCGAGAGGCCTATCATAGCCGCGGCCTGGCAAATGCCCAATGTGACGTTCTTAATGTCTAAGACCGCGCCGGCGTACCTTCGCCGGCATGAACGAGCCAGTCGTCATCCAGTGGCCGCAATTGAAGATGAGCGGCCAGCCGCTCGAAAAATGGTGTCAGGGACCATTTGAAGGGCCTGGTGGGCGTCCGACCGGTCGCACCAGATCGAAACGGCCCGTCCTGTTTTCTACCCACGACCGGAATCTCCCTGTTCCAAGCACCTTCTGCTGTTGTAGGTAGCTGCCGGTCTCGTCGATAGGATCGTTGGGCAACGCCTCATCAAACTGGAACCAGAAATTATCCCTGGCACCTTCTTTTTCACATCCGAACCGGCATCGATCTGCGTCCCAACATCCGCTCGCCAGCAAGATCGGCACATGGCCTTCGTCGCCTCTGAGCCGTACCGGCTGCAAAGCACAAGGTCCGACCAAAATGCACTTGGGATCGGTCTTGAAGGTCGCCAGGCACTAGTTCATAACAACCACAAAATAGGAGTGGCGATCGCTCGCCACTCCAATCGATCACAAACACTTGTTGCGCTCGAGAGATTTCAGGTCAAGCTGGCTGACCGCACTCGCCGCAGAACTGGTCGTCCGGCGCTCGCCTCGTTCCGCAGCGCATGCAATTCTCCGCCGGTACTGGAGCAGGCGTTGCCTGTGGTCGATGCTGTTCCATCTTTTTCTTGAGCTGCGATACGCCGCCACGCAGACGCCCTTCGGCACGCGAATCGATGCCTGCGCCAAGCGAGTCATAGACCATTACATAGCCGAACATACCGACCAATACAAAGAGCGCGATCAAGATAAGCATGACAAATCCAACCGACGCGGTAGCCGCACCCGCGCGCTGCAGGCTGTCCATCGCCGTGGCCATTAGACCGCCACCGAAGCCATCAAAGGCGCTATACGGATTGCCGCCCCCAAACATTGAGCCCCGGCCCGCGTATATCGCAACGGTAGTCGTCGACGTGAACGTGAACAGGCCTATCACGAAGACCGCCACGGGTGCCACGATTAGACCCAGCAAGAGGAAATTGAGCAGTGCCTCAAGCGGACGCTTCAGGACTATATCTATAGCGCGGCCGAGAGCTCCCAACGCACTCTCCCCACGCCAAACAGCCACCAAGAGCAGCGGCACTCCGATGACCAAAAGGCCGTAACAGAAGGCGAGCACGACAGCACTCGGTCCAGCAAACAGGAAAGCGAACACGGGACCGATGCCCGGTACGTGTGCAAGCAACGACAGCAGATACAGCGCGACTTCGATCACGACCACGCCCAGGGTCAGCAGTGTAAGTGCAAGGAACACGGTCACGGTGGCGTGCAACCCACCCATGAAGGCAGCGCCCACGCCCCGGCCCGGACGATTATCTGCTTGATCTACCAACAGCAAGCCCGCACCATTGATGCCCGCCAGATAGACCACTAGGGCGATAACCGCCACCAACAGCCCACCCAGCCAGCCAACTGTTTGCGCTGCATTACCAGCCGCCGCGATCAGCGTACCGCCGGCAACGACGCCGCAGCTTAGCAAGAGAAACGCACGCCCGTTTCTCAAGCCTTCGAAACTGCGTACGAGCAGGCCAATATTGTTCACAGTCTTTTCTGTCATCAATCTATCCCTTCTTCCGAAGCATTCATCCATAAAAATCGCGCGCTCATAGGCCAGCGGACGATGGGCGCGCGCATGGGCATCGCCTTAGCTGACGATCAGGATCGGCATGTCGTTTGTTTCCACCGGATGGTTATTCATCGTCAACGACGACCGGACGATGTACTTCCCGTTCTGAATGCCCTTCGGCAGATTGAGCGTGAAGTTGGTCTGGTACTCGCCAGTCTGATTCTCCATCGCCGGTTTGGTGACGGTGAATGCCTGCTTGCCGTCGGGAGTCAGCAGCGTGAGAGTCTCGGCAAGTTGAGGCTGCGTGTCGTGGGTACCATTGACGACGACAATGTTCGAGGTCAGCTCTACAGGGCTGCCGGCCTGCACGGTGCCACCCGGATCTAGCGAACTCTTATACGAGGTGACAGTGTTACTCGCCGGCAATGCACCGCGCTGCTGGATGTATTCGGCCTCGACAGCCTGCGCGTCCCGCACCTTCTTGCTGTGGTAGTTGTACGCCGTGCATGCCAGTGCGCCCACTCCCGCGCCGACCACCGCGCCCACGATATGCCCTTTACCCTTGCCGAGTAGGGCGCCGGCCAAGGCACCGATCGCCACGGCTGCACCCGCGTTGCAAGGCGATGATGTTTGCTGGACCGGAGCAACGCTGCCGTAGCTCGTGCTATTACTGCCCGCTGTTGTGTTCTGGGCCGGCATCTGCGCACAACCGGAGACCAAGGCCAACGTCACGCTGCAGACAAGCAGGCTGACGGTCTTAAAGCTGCAACTACTCGTACTCATCAAAAAACTCCCTTTCATTGGATGGAAATGCTGTTCATGGCTTGCTGCTGGGCTCGCTGGGCTTCATCCAGCAAATTCTGTGCTCTTGCCAGTCCAGGCTTCACCTCAAGCGCCGCCTTGGCGTTGGCGATCGCAGTCGAATAGTCCTGGCGGAAAAACGCGATCTCGCCCTTGCGCACCAAATTGAGAGCGATGTCCTGCACCTGCGATGCCGCGAGTGCATCCGCAGGCACGTGCGACCGCTCGTCCTTTCGAGGCGTCGGCGCAGGCGTCTGCTGATCGTTCGCAGCGCGAACTGGGAGCGGAGCGGCGCGCTGGTTCGCCACCGAGTCTGGTCTGGGCTGCTCGACCTCCACCGTGGTCTGCTGTGGGGCTGCGCCGGGCGCGGACGTCACGGCCTGCACCGACTCGTCGCGCGGTAGAAGCGTGGGTTGTGCCAACACAACCATTGATGACCCTGGCTGAGGCATGGCCTGGGTCGTCACGGCCGCGGGAGTTGAATTTGCAGAAGCAGGCGTTGCCGCGATCGATGCCAAATCATTCGACTTCGGTGTGCTGGGTGCGGATCTGGCTGACTCGGGCACAACCGCTGCCGCTGAGGCTTCCATCGTCGTGGTTGACGCGACCGCCGCTGCATCGTCGTGGCGCAGGAGTTTGTAGGCAACGAGCGTGCCTACCATCCCCACGATGGCGATGGTGCCTACAGCGAAGGCAATCACGCGTCCCTTGCCGGCAACCGGGGCTGTCGGTGCCTTCGTTTCGTTGGGGCGAGCCGACTCAGCGGGTCGGTCGGCACGAGCGACGGATCCAAGCCGCGAGGGTGCACCCACCCCGCTCGGTGGCACACCCTCTGGCGTTGCTGCTTCAGTCCCGCCGAGCGGGGTCGATATCGTGTGTGTGGGCTGGGACAAGGCAGCTGCCGTTTCCGCTGGCGACTGATCTTTCGCAGCGGATGGAGTGGCGGCCGCCACTGCACCCATGGGTGTGCCGCAGGCTTTGCAAAAGCGTTTACCGGCCGCGTTCTCGTGGTTGCAGTGAGTACACGTCACAGCGTCGCTTTCGGTCATCGGCTTGTCGACCGGCGTACCGCAACCGCGACAGAACTTGCTTCCTGCAGCATGGCTTGGCCCGCACATGGGACACGTCATGGTTGAATCTCCCCTTATTCTGGTTCGGAAAATGAACGGCCTGGCTAAACTTGCGAACCCTGTACCACCCCATACCGCGCTCGGCGACATATCGATGACCGATCTCGAGCCGTCGATGACGACGGTATCGGCCAGGGAACGAAAAAATAAAGGGCACCAGAATTTGAGTCGCGCAGGCGGCCCTTTCGGCGCCGATGGCCGGCCCCGCGCTCGCTCCCCTACATCCGCCTCCGCGGCCTCCTTGCTCGCAACTAGCCATTGCACCAGCGTGAGGCGTTGGTAATCCTATGCGGGAAAAACTGTCAGTTGATTCACTAGCGCCACCGCAGCACCGGCGCGAGATCGCACGCTCGTCACTCACGATGACCCAGTCATTAGCTCAAGGAAGGATTCACGATGTCCTATGAATACAGCGGTGAAAGTAAGCGGATGGACTTTCCCAATCCGTTCTACGTCGAGAACTGGTTCCTACTGGCCGCGACCGCCTCGCTAATTCTTGGCAGCCTCGTCCTGCTGTTGCTGAGCCGCGGAAATATGGCCGGTGGTCATGGTGTGCAGAGCGCGTTGCCCTTGATTCTCGGATTGGGGCTTCTGCTATCCGGACTACGCCAGGGACAAAGGCTGCTCGTGCAGTTGCGCTTTTTCTTTGGTCGAAGTCAGCCTGTGGGACTCGCGGCGGAAATCGCGGCCGATGCAACCGGGACCAGTCCGCTGGCAGACGAGCTGAAGGAGACGCTGCGCCAGAACGCCCTTAAATACCCTGAACCTAAGGGTCCACTGAACGGGCTGCTTTACGCGTGGATACCCGAGCTCATCTATGCACCGCTCCCGGTGCAGCGCATCGCTCAACGCCAGTTTCAGACGGGTGTCGCTATTACGGTAACTCTCATCTCATTCCTCGTCGCATGGATCGGATTCTCCGATTCCCAAGCGGCGTCATGGATGGGTATGTTCTATTTCGGCTTTAGCGTATTTCTTTTGCTGCGGCCTCTCGAGGACGGGGCGGGTGCCCGCGCAGACGTAGGCATCCGTGGCCTTATGACGCTGATCATAGTGGCAATCTTCGGGCCAATCGTGCTTCCACTGTTCTCGCACGGCTTGCCAGATGTCGGCTGGCTTTCACTTGAGGGTCAGACCCTGTTTCTCCTGCTCGCTTCGCTGGGTAGCGTCGCCCTGTATTTCGTCGCCCTCATGAACCAGATGAGCGGCCCTCCGACGACCAACATGGCGCGCGAGCAGACGAGTCTTTCGATCAACTGCCATCCCAAACAGCTTATGGACGAGCTTGATCGTACGCTCCAAGACAGCTGGGTCGAGCGCATCCCCAATCGTCGCTACTCACGTGTACTGCCGCTGGTCGGAGACGGCACTGGCACCTTTAGTGCTGAACTGGTCGAAGAGACGCAGCCCCTGCCGGCGAGCGACCAGCGTCGCCTCGACATCCTGGAAGCCTTCGCCTCGCCACGGTTTCGCTGGATCGCATGGCTTGATGTGACGGGCGTGTCGTTGCTGGTTCTGGCCACCGCGTGGCTTGTCACGTTTGGTGCGCGCCTTCAACCAGCGGCGGTTGAGCCCCGGTTGTTTTCCCTGGCCACCCTCGGCCTTGCCATGCTCACGCTCGGACACTATTGCCTGCGTGCTGGCCATGTCCTTTGGAGCCGCTTTGACTTCACGTCACGCGTCATCTGGGTAGAGATGCAAGGCAACTATCAGTCTGCTCGAATGGACTTTGGCAATACGTTCAGTGATCGAGTGAGGACGGAAAAGCAAATCATCAACATCGAGACGATGACGCTGCGGGTCTGGGCAGCCGAGCTGGACAGCGTGATTTTTGGCAAGGGTACGCCACGCAAGATCACCGGCCTGCGTGGCACACCAGGATTCGCCAAGCAAATGGTGGCGCATCTCACGCAGTTCGCCAATGATCAAAGCATTGTCGTCGCGCCCACCTCGCAGAGGGACCTGCAGAAGGGCGCGATGCTCGGAGCACTCAATCAAGTAGGCGGGGCGGTTCCAAGTGGAGCGTTGCCACCGGCTATGCTGCAGACGGTCCGCGCAGCAGCCACAGCTGCCATTTCGCCGAGAATGGCCCAGACCCTAGCTATCAACTGCTCCAACTGCCAGTCACCAATAGAGGAAGGTGATCGCTTCTGTGGCGCATGCGGTACGGCGCAGTAGCTTGAGTATCATCACCCTGAATAGACCGGCCTTGCCTAGATGCCTTTGGAAAAGTGGTGTCTGAAAAAAGGTGTCAGGGACCATTTGAAGGGGCTGGTGGGCGTCCGACCGGTCGCCCACCAGCGAAACGTCCCGCGCTGTCTGCTAGCCACGAGTGCCAGAAATTGTCCCTAGCGCCTTTTTCCAAGATCCGGCCTAACGTCAGAAATTGGCCCTGGCACCTTTTTCCTGGCACCTTTTTCGCAGATGTGCAGTGACTCTTCTGGCAGCCAAGCTAGTGGGCTGTCTGATCAATGCCATATCGTATGGCTGCTTTGAGCGTCTCTATCCTTACATCGCTGAGCGCTTTGAACTTGATGCAATACCCAGTTATTTTTGCCTTACCGAGGTCCTTTCCATACGCCTGCGCCAGGTATTTCCTGTCTTCGATGCCAAGAATGTAGACGGAAATTCCCGTTGTGTTTGCGCTGATGCCGATCTGGTAGAACTCCCTGGTATTGCCGTTGGCGTACTTAATCGTCTGGGTTCCATACCCGACGTTTGGGTTGGAAACGGTTTTACCTGATTCGTCCTTGCCATCCAGGAACCACAGTCTGCACTTCGGCATGACATTCAGAATAATGCGGTGCAACTCCTGCATATCGCTGCGCTTTGGTCCAGGCAGAGCGGCGAAATATGCTTTGATTTGTTCATCAATGCTCATACAGGCCCCCTTACCTGAGTTGCGGCAGGGCTCTGCCCTTCCCTCGCACCGATGATCAGGAGCCAGAGCATGGCGGCGAGCTCGGCCAGGAACACCGGCTGGAGGTAGAGGAAGAGATTGTCCTGGTAATCCGGAGCGAGGAAGTAGGCCACACTCAAGGCCACCCAGGCGACACCGTCAAGCAGGAGCCAGTAGCCGAGCCAACGCGGCAAGAAGCCTGAGCTCACGACCAGCGATCCAAAAGGCAACAGCCACAATCCCCAGAACATTTGGTTGATGCCATTCGCTTGCCCATGCATCCGGATCAGGAGCATCCCGATAGTCGCGCGCGTGTGGTCGTCGAAGGCTGCGAAGGGATCACCACCGCGAAAAACGAGGAGCGCGGCCGCATTGAAAAGCACCGTCACCAGGCCGAGGGAAGACGACACGAGTACCAGGGCAACCAGTTGTCGTGCGCGGTGGCGGTCCACACCTTCAAAAAGGCGATAGAGCGCCAAGCCCAGTCCGACGAAAATGACCGCGCCCAGCGTCTCGGCGAGCATGCCCCAGCGGAACAGTGTCTCGTGGCCGAGAACACGGGCCGCAGTAGTAGCAGCGTCATTGCGCACGACCGTCCGCGACGGGACATAGAGTAGGTAGAACGGCCCCAGGGTGAAGCCCAGATACCATAGACCGGCGATACGTGCCGTCCTCTTCAGCGTCATGATGCGAACCTCCAACGTCAGGGGCGGGTACGCGATATGGCCTACAGAAGTGCGGCCAGGATTATGGCCAAACCACCCCACCGATTCCAGCGGCCTCGCTGAGCGGAGTCCAGCGCGTCTGTCGCGAGCTCTGATTGCGTCGAATCACGTGAGCCGCGTGTATCCGATCGCTCGACACCGAACTTTGTACCCGAATGTATCGGCTCAAAGGTCTACTACACGACCTTACAACTCATGAGCGATGCCAACACAAACGGGACACACTCGTGTGTTTTCGTATTGCCGTACCGCTTGCCGTGAGTGCGTCATGTCGAATCCTATCGACGAGATGAGTCGAAGCACCCTTTGCAAGATCATCTTTGACTGGTGAGCGACACGTCGGGAAGGAAGAACAACGTTAGCGAAAAGTATCTTGGGTAGACCGCAGATGCGTTGCCACAAGGGCCAATAGAAGAGGTCGCTTGCTCGCGTGCATCTTCGCTCGGCCGTCGCAGGGCTTCCCGAGCCACATCCTGTCGTGGAAAACACGCTCGCGTCGCGAAACCGGGCCGCGGCCGCTGCGAGAGATAGTCCGGTCAATTCATGCAGAGACTTTTATGAGCAAGACATTCCTTTTGACCGGGAGCGCCCGCGGGCTCGGTCGTAGTATTGCCATCGCCATCCTTGATGCCGGCCATCAAATCATCGCGACCGCGCGTAAACCGAACAAGCTAGACGATCTTGTCGCCCGATACGGTAATCGCATTTTTTCGGTGGCTCTCGACGTCACTGACTTCGAAGCGGCGCAGCGTGCAGTAAAAGCTGGAGTCGAAAGGTTCGGACGACTTGACGTCCTGATCAACAATGCCGGATTCGCCAACGTCGGGGCTGTCGAAGACATGCCCATGGAGGCGATTCAGTCGCAGCTCAACACAAACTTCATAGGTAGCGTGCACACCATCAAGGCGGCACTACCACTCTTTCGTGAGCAGGGCGCCGGACAGATCATCCAGATCTCTTCCATTGGAGCACGCATCGCCACTCCTGGCGCAGCGGCTTACTACGCCTCCAAGTGGGCATTGTCCGGCTTCGTGGAGTCGCTCGCGCAGGAAGTTAAACCGCTCGGTATCAAGGTAACCGCCATGGAGCCTGGCGGCATGAAGACTGAATTCGCCGAAGACTCTTCGCTAACAATCTTTCCCAGCCAACCCGCCTACGACGCAACAGCCGGGGCGACTGGCAAGATGATGAAGTCACCTGACTATCTTGAATATTATGCCGATCCCGAGCGGGTAGCTGCTGTGGTGATGAAGATCTCGGAGCTGGATGAGCCCCCGGTTCGACTGTTGCTCGGCGGAGGAAACTTTGACTATGCCAACTCATTCGACGAGGCCCGCATGCGATCTGACAATGACTGGAAGTGGCTAACGTTGGAGGGTTGAGTCTATTACGGCCACGCCGCCCCTCCGCCGTGAGGGGCGGCTCGTTTTTCATGCGCATAATCTCAACGGGAAAATTGGTGTCAGGGACAATTTGAAAGTCCTACTGGCCATCCGACCGATCGCACCACAGCGAAACGGCCAGTCCTGTCTTCTACCCACTCGCGGAACCTATCCGTTCCAAGCACCTTCTGCTGTTGCAGGTAGCTGCGGACCTCCTCGATAAGATCACTGGGTAACGTCGCGTCAACCAGGGATCGGTACATTGACGCCTACCATCGTTACAAAAAAAAAATCTGCAACGATGCAGTCCTTTTTCTTTTGCCCAACGGAAACCCGGGCTCCGACACGTCGCCATTTGAACCCTCCGGAAATCGGAAATCCAGCAAGACAAAAGGCCGGGCATCCCTGCCCGGCCTTTCTTCACAAACAACGTGACTCGCTCACAGATCCCATGAGCGACTAGTTACGGCATGGTGTAACCCGCGGTAGCAGCACCCTGCAGACGGTTGGCCTGGACTTTGGCGCCGGCCGGAATCATGAACGGCGCACCCGTCGGGTCGGTCACCTGGAACGACTGGAAGCCATTACCCGTGCTGCGCCACTGGTAAACGTCACCCGCGGTGCCTACCCACAAAATGTCGGCCAGGCCATCACCGTCATAGTCAGCGATGCTGGACATCGTGTAACCAGGCTGGACGTTGCGAACTTCCTGATCGACGATGTTGAACCCGTTCATGATCCACCAGCTCATCTGGTTCGTGCTCGGGTTGGTCCAGATCAGATCCGTCTTGCCATCGCCATTGAGGTCACCCGCGCCGTAAAGCACGAATCCCGGCTGATGGTCCGTAACGCGATGACGAACGAAATCACCGGCGTGGTTGTTGATCCACACATAGACACTGTTGTCGTGCGGATTGGTCCAGATGATGTCGGCATAGCCATCACCATCGACGTCCGCAACAGTCGGGGTATATCCCGATGCCGCCGTCATTGGCGTAGGCGCATCCACGCTCCAGTGGTATTGCCGACCACCGCGGACAAAGTACAGCCCCAGATTCAGGTGCCACCACTCGAGCTGGCCCGTGCTGTCATTGCGCCACAGCAGTTCGTCCTGACCGACGCCATCGAAGTCGCCTGCGCCAACCAACGTCCAGCCGGATGCATAGGGACTGCCAATGGCGTGAGACAGATAGTTGCCCTTGCCGCCAACACCATTTGAAATCCAGACATACAGCTGATTATCCGGACCGGTCCACGCAATGCTGGCGTAGTTATAGCCAGGCAGTCCTGCCGACGCGAGCGCGCCCGCAGGATCGTCAAAGTGCGGGTAGAACGCGCCGATCACGCCAATGGTGTAGCCCTTGCCCACCGTCTGCGTCTTCACCTGCACCGCGAAGCTACCCTGCATGGCGACGTCGGTAAAGACACCCGCCACCGGGTCAACCAGCGCGATATCGCTGTAGCCGTCCACACCGGGGATAGTTGGGCTCAGGAAGTCCTCGGGCGATGCATATCCACGCTTGCGCGGCGTGTCGTAGGCAACCACAGCATCAACGAGGTTGGCTGCGTTGATCGAACCCAGGCCCGTCGCATAGTCATACCCGGCATTGGTTTGCCATGCCGGTGCCAAACTGACATCGCCGCCGTGGCTCAGCACACCAAAGCTGTTCTTGCCACTACCGCTGTAGCAGGAGGAAGAGCCCGCATAGCACGGCTCATCGATATCGCCCTGGGTCACGTCATAGAAGACGCATGAACTGTCCACCGACGTACCATTGGACGAGTTGCACGCACTCATCTTGGCGTAGTTTGGCGCCGTAGTGGTGCCATATTCCTTCGAAGCAATGTCGTAGAGCGTCGGCGTAATGATGCCGTGGGCCTGTCCGGCCGCCTGATTGATCAGGGCCTGGATGCCAGCCATGGCAGGCGCGGCAAACGACGTACCGCCTGCGCTGTTGAAGGCCACATTGTCAGGGTTACTGTAATCGCAAGCCGTGCCGCCCACATTCGGGTCGGACATGCAGAAGACCAGCGCGTGGCCGTACAGACCATTGGCGGCAAACAACGCGATATCCGGCTGCATGCGCATGGCATTGTTGGCGGAACCGTAGATGCCGGTCTGCCATACAGGCTTCGACCACAACACGCTGGGGCCACCACTACCGCCAGCGGTGTTCATGAAGCGCTGGCCGGCGCTGCTGTTGCATGCGGTGACACGATCACTGAGCTTGAGTACGGCGTCCAGCTTGCTGCTGGCACAGGAGTCGTTCCAGGTCTGCTCCGGAATGTAGCCCAGTGCCGACAGGCCATTGGCCATGTTGGTCGACGTCCAATACTGGCTGTATTTATTGAAATCGTCGAAGTCCGTGCCACCCACCGAGACGTTAAAGGGCGTGGCCGACATCATGTTGACGTTGATGCCGAAGACCGCCGCGCTCTGGTTCTGGTCACAACCTGCCGAACCCGCATCGCCCGAAGAAACGTATACCGTCACGCCTTGGGCAGCCGCTTGCTGCCACACTTCACCAACGTAGCTCACGATGTTGGTGATGCTAAGCACTTCGCATTCACCGTAGCTGAGACTGAACACCGTCGGCGGCGGAACGCCCGGGTTATTGAGAAGATTCAGTGCCGCCGTAAATGGACCGAACGACGGACTATTGCTGTCGTCACAGGACGCAAACACGATATTGGCATCAGGCGCTGCTGCACCGATCCACTCCACGTCGAGCGCTGCCTCGCCTTCGTCGCCATTCAGGCCTGGATCGTTGCAGGTCGTGTCTGTGGGTAAACCCACGTTCGTGTACGGCGATTGTGGGTTCACGTAGCTGACTACACCCTGGGCATCAGCAGGGAGGAAGGCGCTGCGGAAGGTCACGACGTCAGACGGCAAGACGTCCGTTCGCTCAAGTACCGCTACGGTCTGGCCGGCGCCGCGGATGGGCGTGGCACGCCCCCACAGCGATTCAACGTTGTAAATCTTATTGAAGTCGGCCGGTGCTACGTCATAGACGGTTTTCGTGATGACGGTGCCGGGTGGGACGGTGTAATCGGGGCTATTCGCCAGCTGCGACCACTTGCCGGTCTTCTTGTCCTTCGTCACAACGCCGACATTGTGGTAAAGCGGCCGGGGGAAGAAGTTATCCAGCGAACTGACGCCAGCCACCACCGGTGATAAGGCTTCGGGGATCTGCTGATCCGTGGCGTTTGCAAAATGCGTTTCACCCTTCAAGCTGAAGCTGTGCATTTGGGTGTGGAAGGCGCTGTTGACAGTAGACGCAGTGCCGGAAAAGCGCACCATCATACCGGTCGGCAACACGCCATCGACCTTGAGGCCCTGCGAACTGAGCCAGTTCGTCACCTGCTTGATGTCCGCGTCCGTCGGGCCGAACATCGTGCCGATTTGCTTGGCGGTGAGCCACTTGTGATATTTCGGCGAACTGGGATTGCTTAGCTCGTTGATGTACGCGTTGTACTTGGCCTGGCGTTCCGGGCTCCGCTTGAGCACCAAGGTCATGTTCCGAATCGACTTGGTGCCAGGCATCGCTCCCTGGTCGGTGGCCACCTGGGCTTTCAGCGAGCGCGTGCCTGCAATGGTCGTCAGGCGTTTGTTGTCGATAGCATTGGTGATGCGTGACGCTTCGGGTTGCACACCCGTTGACGCGTTTACTTGCGGCGCGGCCGCCTGAGCCCCCAGCGGCAGCCCACCTCCGAACAACAGGAGTGCCGCATAGGCCAGCAATTTATTTCCACAGTGGGTAGTCATACCCCCCCCAAAGATTTTTTTGAACAAAGAAAAATCCAGGCCGGATCGCCTGCAGCGATCCAGCCTGACTCGTCTGACACTTCCCCCCTACCCACACCATGTCAGTGACGTGCATGTGACACGCGTGGGTCGCCGGAAAATAGAGAACGGTCCGCCAACCGTCACGCACCATAATTTCGGTCGATTAGCCAAATCTCACCGAACACGAAAACTGGCGTGAGGGACCATTTGAAGGCGGACAGTTGCCTGCGAAAAGGTTCCAGAAACAACTTCCGCACGGGTCCGTTCGTTGGCCAATGAGATGGTCTGTGTGGACGGGCAGTCGCTATCGGCAGACAAGCTCCATGTGCTCATCCGCTCTCCAACCTACGTGAGCACTTCAGCTGCAATGCCTCTTGGATTTGCCTCACCGTTCATGGTGCCTGCCTGTTTGCCCTTGCCAAGGACGAGCGCCAACGCAGCGATAGGGTCGTCACCTGGACCTGGCGGGGGCTTGCCGAGGAACGGCGGTAGTAGAGGCGTCGACCGGCTCAGCGTCACCAGCTTAGGTACATAGTCGACGCCAATAACAGCTAAGCCCCACACGAAAGCCCGCTGCTGCACCACGCAAAACGCAGCGCTTCTCAAGCCATGCGCGGGACTTCTCCGGACGGACACGACGGTCGCCGCGTGCGATGGTCCGTGGGTCGGCGGCAGCGACGTATCGAATCTGTCCGCCGACGCTTTGCTTCATCGCAAGTGAAATAGCGCGGGCCGAAAGGGCTGGAACCCAGACGACCCGCTGACCACAACCAACTTATATGGAGTTGATCATGGCTACGGTCGATCATACGTCAGCACCAAGCCCTTCCGCGCCCAACGGCGTCACCCGCCCCACCAATCCACTCTGCCGTCCGTTCTGGACGTTTTCGCGCGCCAAGGATGGCGACAAGTTCCGCTCCGCGCGTATCGCCGGCTTGTGCATGGGCATCCAGGCGGTGACGCGCATCCTGGTCAATAGCGACACCTTCCGCGTGATCCAGTCGAAATGCCGAGAGATGGAACCCGGCAACTGGCCCCTGGATAGCGAAGTCACCGAGGGCATGTTCGCGGCGCTCTATTTCCTCAGCGAACAGGCAGAACTCGCCTGCAAGGCGTCGATGGACGAACTTGGCTTCGAATAACAATCGGGGCTCGAAGGGTTCCAGGTTCACTTATCTCTTGATCAGACTGACTATGTCTGGAGGTGAGCCTGGAACCGTATTTCCGTCCCTTGTGAACCTCACGAACGTGCCGGCTTCGGGGTCATGCCCGAAACGCTACTTACTGACGACCGCCCCATCCGCTTGCGCGATCGTGGCGCTGGAAGGTGCTTCCGTTGCCTGCAAGCGCTTGGCCACGACAGCGGCTTCGCGCATGACGCGCAGCATGTTGCCGCCGGCCACCTTGCCGAGCTCCTCGTCGGTCCAGCCGCGTCGTGCCAGCTCCTGGAGCAGGGCCGGATAGTGGTCGACACCTTCCAGACCTTGCGGCGTGTTGGGAATGCCGTCGAAATCCGAACCGATGCCGACAGCGTCGATCCCTGCCACCTTGCGTATGTGTTCGATGTGATCGGCCACCATCGCCAGCGTGACCACGGGCCTCGGGTGTTGACGATCCCATTCGGCCATGGCCGCCTGGGCCCGCTCGGGCTGACCGATGTAGAGACCGGCATAGGGAGGTGCATTGAAACGCGTCTGCTCGGCCGCGCGATCGGCTTCCCACCGGCTGCGCTCGGCCGAGACATAAGTGCCCGCGAAAGTCGCCATGACGATGCCGCGATTGCGCGCCACCATCGTCAGCACGTCGTCCGGCACGTCGCGCGGATGGTCATTCAAGGCGCGGGCGCCGGAGTGCGAGAAGATCACCGGCGCTACCGAGGTATTCAAGGCATCGCGCATGGTGTCCGGCGACACGTGGCTCAGGTCGACCAGCATGCCGAGGCGGTTCATCTCATGCACCACGGCGCGGCCAAACGGCGTCAGGCCATGGTGCTTCGGAGCATCCGTGGCCGAGTCGGCCCAGTCGTTGTTCAAGGTATGAGTGAGCGTCATGTAGCGCGCACCGAGCACATACATGCTGCGCAGTACCGGCAGCGAATTGTCGATCTGGTGGCCGCCCTCGATGCCGATCAGTGAGGCAATGCGGTCGGCCTTGTGGGCGCTGACGATATCGTCTGCCGAATAGGCCATCTGCAAATCTTTCGGATAACGCGCGACCATCGTACGGACGATGTCGATCTGCTCGAGCGTCATCTTCACCGCCGCCGGTCCCGTGACCGTGGGCGGAATCCACACGGACCAGAACTGGCCGCCGACGTGGCCCGTACGCAGGCGCGG
Organism: Dyella humicola; assembly: GCF_026283945.1. Taxonomy (NCBI): domain Bacteria; kingdom Pseudomonadati; phylum Pseudomonadota; class Gammaproteobacteria; order Lysobacterales; family Rhodanobacteraceae; genus Dyella; species Dyella humicola. Next base: position 83,126 of record NZ_JAPDPC010000004.1, on the reverse strand, counting down.
AATGTCCGTCATCAGCGGGGTTGGCGTTTCACCGGCCTCGGCTTTCATCGGCAGGTTCGCCGTGTTGGTGCTCAGGTCCACGCCGGCAACGTTGCCGAAGCCGGTCCGGATCGCCCACGGCAGGTCATTGTGCCCGTCGATCAACGGCGTGGCGGCCAGTACCCGATCCACTCGTGCGGCCAGCGCGGCATCGCTCGGTGTGGCGGCGCGAGACGACCCGCACAGCACGAGCGCAACGGCCATGACCGTCTGGACAGAGAGGGATCGCGGGGTCAGTTTCATCGCAGGTGTCTCGCAAGAAGATAGGTTTTCGATGCTGATGATGCTCAGGCATCAGAGCATGGCCGCAGCGCCGCGTCGACCAGCTGTTCGAACGCCGCGCCGCCGCGCATGGGGTCAGCCACTGGCAGGCCGAGCCGCTGGCTCTCGGCCAACAAAAGCGCCTGCGCCGCATCGGCATCCAGCATGCCGGTATTGAGGCTTACCCCGGCGCAGCGGATCAAGGGATTAGTACGCCGGCCAAGCCGGATCGTGATGTCGATCACTTCCTCGAGCTGCGGCAGTGGAAACTCGGGATAACCGAGCATGTGCCTACGCCCAGGTTCGTGGCATACAACGAAGACATCGGGCTGGCTGCCATGCAGCAAGCCGAGCGACACGCCTGCATAGGCCGGATGGAACAGCGAGCCCTGCCCTTCGATCACGTCCCAATGCTGCGGCGACGCCGCGGGGCTGAGCAACTCGGCGGCCCCGGCCTCGAAGTCGGCAACCACCGCGTCCATCGGGATGCCGCCACCGGCGATCAGGATGCCCGTCTGGCCGCTGGCGCGAAAATCCGCGTCGACACCTCGCGCCACCATGGCCCGCGCCAGCGCCAGCGCGGTGTATTTCTTGCCGAGGGCGCAGTCGGTGCCGACCGTGAGCAGCCGCTTGCCGGAGCGCTTGCGCCCGGATGCCACGGGGATGTCGCGTGGCGGCGTGCGGATGTCGATCAGGCGGCGGCCGAGGCGCGTCGCGCTCGCCGCGAGCAGCGGGATGTCGGCCAGCCGCATGTGCATGCCGCCGACCAGGTCGAGCCCGGCCTCGAGCGCCTCGATCAGCGCCGGCATCCAGCGGTCGGGAATGAAGCCACCGGCATTCGCCACGCCGATGACCAGCCCGCGTGCACCGCGCGCCCATGCCTCGGCCGGCGTGAGCGTCGGCAGTCCCGTGCTGACCGTCGCGCCGCACGACCATTCGCCAACGCAGCGATCACCTGCCCAATCGCGCAGCCCGAACGCGGTCTTGGCATAACCGGGCTCGCTCGTGTCGCCAAGAAAGAGCAGGTAGGGCTGCGGCAACCTGCTTACCTGCGCATCCGTAGAAGAATTAGGCGTATCCAAGCGACCGGGTTCCTGATGATGACCGGACCGATTTCGCGTCGACATCAACGCGAATAGCGGCCGAGTGGGCATGTCTATTTCGACGCGTGGACCGGCGTGAAGCGCAGATCCTGGTAGTCCCAGCTGAAATCGGCGATCGGCGAGATCGCCTTCATGGTCATCTCATCGATGCTGCCGTCCGGCTTCAACGCAAAGGTGACGTAGGCGTCCTCCACGTCCGGTATGGTCCAGTGCGTGCGGAACGTGTCGTACTGCACATGCTCCAGCGTGCCGTGCATGCCGGGCGAATGATCGAAACTGATGGTCAGTGCGCCCTTGCCGTCCCGGCCGAGCGTCGCGGTGCCGTACCACGGATCACGGTAGACCCCGACATAGTCGGACAACGGCAACGATGGCCCGCGTGCGGGATGCGCGGCTTTTGCAGGTGACTTGAGCGCGGCCACGGCCTCGGCGTTGATCCCGTCGAACACCTGTTTGTAGCTGGCGATCCAGTCCGGCGAAGGCAGGCCCAGCAACGTATCGAGCAGATGCTCGCGCACGGCGAACAGCGTGCCGACATCTTCGGAGTTGAGCATGATGGCGAATGCCGCGTGCTTTTCCGGAATGATCACCACCGCCGAGACACCACCCAGCACGCCGCCGAGATGGGTGATGATCTTGTGCCCGCGATAATCCTGTACCTCGAAGCCCAAGGCGTAGGCCTCGAATTGCGGCTGCGCCAGCGCCAGCGGCTTCGGGAACGTGGGAATTGGAATGAGTGTCTGCGGCGTCCACAGCGTCTTCGCCGCCGCTTCGCTGAAGATCCGCCGGCTCTTATCCAGCTGCCCGCTGTCGAGTTGCAGGCGCAACCAGGGGCCCATGTCCGTCGCGCTCACCTGCAGCGCTCCCGCTGGCGCGAACACCTGGCCGGACATCACCGTTTTGAGCACCGATTGTTGACCCACGCCGCGAACCGCCGTGGTGTTCTTGGCATGCAGCGCCGCCTGGTCGCCGGTGCGCGTGTCGATGCTGACCTGCGTGTCATGCATCTGCAGCGGATCGAGGATCTGCTGCTGCACGAAATCCTCCCAGCGCTGGCCAGAAACGGCCTCGACCAGTGCCCCGGCCACGATGTACAGCACGTTGTCGTAGTCATAGCCGCCGCGAAACGAACGCGCCGGCTTCAGATAGCGGATGTCGTGCACCAGCTGCGCACGCGAGCGGTCCGAGGTCGGAAACATCATCAGATCGCCCTCGCCCAGCCCCAGGCCGCTGCGATGGACGAGCAGATCGGTGACGGTCATCTCGCTGGACGCGTAGGCGTCGTACATGCGAAAGCCCGGCAGCTTGTCGACCACGCGGTCGTCCCAACGCAGCTTGCCCTGGTCGACCAGAATCGCCAGCGCGGCCGAGGTGAAGGCCTTGGTGTTGGAGCCGATCGGGAAGATGGTGTGCGCATCCACCGGCGCCGCATCACCGAGCTTGCGCACGCCATACGCGTGCGTGGTGACCGTGTCGCCATCGACGATCGTCACCGCCATGCCTGGCGTGTCGAACGTCTGCATGGCCTTGTGCGCGAACGCGTCGAGTTCCGGCGTCGACACGGACGACTCGGACGCGGATACCGTCGCGCAGGACGCTACCATCAGCGCCACGAAGACACTCACACGCCAGCGCTTTGGCTGGATCGGCGAGGCGGCATTTTCACGGCAACGGTGAATCATCAAGAACACTCCCCTTCTGTGGACGCTGCCGAGCAAACCGCGAAGCGCCGCGGTGGCGCAGGTATTAGGCTTTGGGCTTATTGCGAGGCTTGCTGGCAACCGTCTTGCGTGGCTTGCCAGTCTTGCCGGGTTCGCGCTTCTCCAGCGCTGGCGCTTCGACGTAACCCACAAGCTTTTGCCGCAGCTGCGTGATGTCACCGATGCGATCGAACATGTCGCCCTGTTCGCGGGTGACCGCGCCGATCAGCAGGCTCAACAAGCTCGTCGCCGCGGTGAAGTTATGCCACGGCCGCGTCAGGTCGGCCGGCAGCATCAAGACATGGCTGGTGAGCTGGCGTGCCCAATAGCACTGGCTGTCGGTGATGATGACCAGCGGGATGCCGCGTGCGGCCGATTCCTCGGCCAGAATGCGGAAATGCCGCGAATAGCGCCGGAAGTCGATCAGCAGCACGCAACTCTTTTTGGTCGAATCCAGCAGCAGGTCGGTGTAAGCGCCGTCCAGCCCTTCGTGGAAGATCGTGCGCGGTTTGACGTGCTGCATCAGGCTGGCGAAACCCAGTCCAAGGAAACGGCCCTGGTGGAAACTGGCGACCGAGAGCCGGTCGGCGTCCACCAGCAGCTTGACGATGGCCTTCCATTCCGCCGTGCGGGTCAGCCCGTGCGCAATCGTGATGCCGCGGATCTCGGCCTTGAGGCTCTCGGACATCGTGGCGGAATCGCCCGCCTGATCGGGGTTCTTGTACAGCTGCAACCAGGGCGCGTCGCCACGCAGTTCTTCCTTGAGATCGTTGAGGCCCGCATAACCCAGGTTGTGCAGAAAGCGACCGACCGTCATGGGGCTTACGCCCACGCGCTGTCCCAGCGACGCGGCCGTCTCGAACGGGATGCCATTGAGATTGTGCAGCAGGTAGGTGGCGATCTTCTGCTCGGACGTGGTGAACGTATTCCAGCCGTCTTTAAGCTTTTTCTGCAGATCCTTGATCATCGGCACTCGCTCATCGGGCCAGCACCGCGGTGCTGCCGGCTTGTCCATGTTGCCCCACGCCGCTGTGGCGGCGATTGAGCATATACAAAAGCACGGCGGATAGTCCCGCGACTGCACCGATCAAAACAAAGAACGCGCCGTGGCCCATGCGGCTCCACAAGGTGCCCAGCCAGCCGGCCAGCAGGTTGCCGAAGAACCCGGCGAAGAACCACGTGGCGATGCTGGTGGCGCGAAAGCCTTCCGGCGCCATGCGCCCGAACAAGGCCAGCCCGGTCGGCAGGATGTACAACTCGCCGATCGTGAACACCACGAACCACACGAACAACCAGATCCAGCTGGCCCGTGTGCCATGTGCCTCGCTCCAGGCCGCGACCAGACCCAGCGCGACATAGGACGCCCCCACGATCGCCGCACCGAAGGCCATCCTGCCCAGCAACGGCGTCACGATGCCGCGCTTTGCCAGTCGCGCCCAGCGCGCCACCAGCACCGGCGTCAAGGCGAACACCGCCAGCGAGTTGACCGACTGGAACCAGGTCATCGGTATCGTCCAGCCGGGTGCCAGCACCCGGTCGATGCCGGTGTCGGCCCACAACGCAATCGTATTGCCGTTCTGCTCATAGGCACCGCGGAAAATCACCACGATCGCGGCAATGCCAATCAGCAGGCCGAAGCGTTCGCGTGCCGCACGATCCATCGGCGGGCGGACCTCACGCGTCGCCGCACCAAGCGCCGGTTCCGGGGGCAGGTAACGACGTCCGCCCAGATAGATCACCAGCGACAGCAGCATGCCGATACCCGCCGCCGCGAATCCCCAGTGCCAGCCAAACGCCTCGCCGAGGGTGCCGCATACCAGCGGCGCCAGGAAGCCGCCGAGGTTAATGCCGACGTAGTAGATGTTGTACGCGCTCTTGCTGCGCTCGTCCCCGGCGCGATACAGCCCTTCGATCTGGCTGGCGAGGCTGGGCAGGAACAGGCCGTTGCCCAGCGCGATCATGCACAGCGCCGGATAGAACAGCGCTTCGGACGACATCATGAAATGCCCGAGCGCCATCATCGAACCGCCGATGACCACGGCGCGCCCCTTGCCCAGCCAGCGATCGGCAAGCATGCCGCCAAACACAGGAGTGAAGTAGACGAAGGCCGCGTACACGCCGTACACCACCGACGCGTACTCCTGGTCCATGTCCAGGTGCTTGGTCATGTAATAGACCAGGATGGCGCGCATGCCGAAGAAGGAGAACATCTCCCACATTTCGGTGAGGAACAGGATGGTCAGGCCACGTGGATGGCCGAACCAGCTTTTCTCCGTTGCCTGGGTCGTTTCGATGGAAGTCATGCGGACGGGCATCCTCGCTGATGGCGCATGGTCACTAGCTCGCGGCCGACGCTGGGCCACCCCAGAGCATGTCGGGACACCAGATAGTGCCATGTTCGTACACCACCGACGGCTGGTAATCGGCCACCAGGCTGATCGGACCGTCGAGGTCTACCACGTCGCACAACTGGCCCACCACGAACGAAGGTGCCATCGCCAGCGAGGAGCCGCCCATGTTGCCGACCATCAGGTCGAAGCCCAGCTTGCGCGCCTCTTCGGCGATGGCCAGCGCTTCAGTGAGTCCACCGCACTTGTCCAGCTTGATATTGATGACGTCGACGCGGCCAACCATCTTGGCCAGGTCACTGCGGTCCTGCACGCTTTCGTCCGCCGCGATGCGGATCGGCCGCTGCAGGCCGTCCAGCCAGGCTTCGCTGCCGACCGGGAACGGTTGTTCCACCACGTCCACGCGGGCTTCGACCAGGGTGGGCAACAGCTTCGCGAACGACTCACGGGTGAAACCCTGGTTGGCGTCGACCATCAGCCATACGTCCGGGCGCGCCTGGCGCACGGCCAGCACCCGCTCGGCATTGCGCCCGTCGTCAGTGAGCTTGAGCTTGATCGCGCGGGCCACTGAGTAGGTGCCCGCCTTTTCGGCCATCACTTCCGGCTCGTCCGCGCCCACCGTATAGGTGGTCAGCAACGGCTTCGGTGCCGACAGGCCGGCCAACTGCCAGACGGGCTTGCCGGCGCGCTTGGCTTCCAGGTCCCACAAGGCGCAGTCGAGCACGTTGCGTGCGCCGCCGGCCGGTAGCAGCTGTTGCAGGGCTTCGCGCGTGATGCCTGCCTCGATATGCGCGCGCAGCGCCTCGATCTGCGCCAGCATCGAGTCCGGGGTGTCGTGGTGGTAATAGACGCCTTGCGCTTCGCCACGCCCGGTCAAACCCTGGGCGTCGGTCAGCTCGACGATCAGCGCATCGAAGGCGGTGAAGGTGTAGCCGGTGATGTGGAACGGCGTATGGATCGCCCAGCTCTTGCGCGTTGCCTGCAGGCGCAGGCGCCCGTCAACATGGATATTCATGTCTCTACTTCCTCGGATGGAGCGCGCGACGGCGGTGCTACGCCGCCGCGCAATGAACTCAGTAATGGGCGCTGAAACTGACCAGGCCGAACGTAAGGATCAGCCAAACCAGGTAGATCGCCGCCAGCGCCAGCAGGGTTTCGCCGGCCAGTACCCAGCGACCGCGACGCGGCGCCATCCAGCTACGTACGCTATGTGCCACCACGGCCAGCGCACCGAGCAGACCCAGCACGCCGAGCACGTAAAGCACGTAAAGCCACGGCGTCATCGTGCCCTGCAACAACATGTCGTCACTGATCGACGAGACCACCAGCAGGCCCATCCAGCCCGCCAGGACTACGAACAGGGCGAGCACGCCAAGGCGCGACAGCAGGCGCGAACGGCGCTGCGCGGCATCCAGCGCGAGCGGACGGCCATAGTGGCGACGTACCCAGGCGCCCACGCCCCAGCTCAGCAGTGCGACCACCAACAGGAAGCAGGACAGCCCGGCCCACAGACCCACCGAGCCCATCGAGCGCGCGCCCGAGACGCGCTGGAACACGAATACCGGCACCTCGACGTCGGTCGCCCAGTACGCAATGTTGCCGTCGGCATCATTGACGAACTTCAGGTGTGCGTCGCCGTTGACCTGACGCCACGTCGACGGGCCCACCTCGCGCCAGTACAGCGGCTTGCCCGCGTAGTTGTTCCATGCCGATACCACGATGGTGCCGTCCGGCTGCGCGGCCACGCTGGACTGACCGAACAGGTACAGCGGCTTCAGCGCACTGTCGTTGCGGCGGCTCGATTCGTAATAACCGGCCACGCGCGCAGCATCGGCCTTGGCCGTGGCCAGGGTCTCTTCCTTCGGCGCGCTGTAAGGGAAGTAGCGATCCAGGAAGGTCTGGAACACCGCCTTGCGGATCACATGCGCGCCGCCCTCGTTGCCGGCGCTGTTGAACGACATGAAGACGCCGACGTTCGCATCCAGCATCAAATGCAGGTCACTGTGGAACACCTCCGTATCGCCCGCATGGCCGATGATGCGCTGGCCGTGGCTGTCCTCGTGATAGAAACCAAGGGCGAAACCACCGAGTCCTTCCGCTGCAGTGTGCTGCGGGCTGTGCATCAGCTCGGCGGTTGCCTGCTGCAGGATGCGCGTATCTCCGAAGCGGCCCTGCTGCAGGTGGGCGATCATGAAGTTCGCCATGTCTGTCGCGGAGCTGCTCAGCGCACCGGCCGGCGCCGGATCGACCGGCTCGAACGGATGCGGCTTGCCGTCGGAAGCGCTCTTGTAGCCATTCGACAACAACGGCGCCAGGTGCGCAGGCAGTGGCTGCTCAAAGCTGGAACGCGTCATCTGCAAGGGATCGAAGATGTGCTTCTGCACGTAGTCCTCGAAGCGCTCGCCCGATATGCGCTGCACGATATAGCCGGCCAGGCCGCAGCCATAATTGGAGTACGCCACGATCGTGCCCGGCGCAAAGATGCGCACCGGGATGTGCGACTTCAGGTATTTTTCCAGGTTCACGCTGTCCGTGGACGCCGGCAGCAGATCGCGCGCGGTGTCCTCGAAACCCGGCGTGTGGGTCATGATGTTGCGCAGGGTGATCGGCTTGCCGTCACGCGGCGGGATCTTGAAATCCAGGTACTGGTTGATGTCGGTGTCGAGATCCAGCTTGCCCTGCTCGACCAGTTGCATCACCGCGGTCCAGGTGAACAACTTGGAGGTGGAGCCGGGACGGAACAGCGTGTTATCCGGCGACGGTGCCTGGCGCGTCTTGAGATTCGCATAGCCGTAGCCGCGCGCGAAAATGACCTTGCCGTCCTTGACCACCGAGATCACGCCGCCGGCCACGTCGCCACGCTCCAGCGCAAACGGCACCAGACCGTCGAAGAAGCTCGACAGGTCTTCGTTGGTGAGCGCATGCGCCTGGTCGCCCGGGTTCGTCTTGGCATCGGCCACGACGGTCGTTGCGCTGCTCGGCGCCGGCAGGGCTGCCGAGGTTGCGGGGGCCGGGTTCACCGGCGCGGGTACCTGCGCCAACGTCACGCCGGTGGCGAACGTCACCAGCAATGACGCTAAAAATTTTCTGTAATGCTTCATTACGCGAATGCTCCAATAATGCCAGCGTGCGATGCTCAGAAATCGAGGCCGAGGGTGACGCCCACCGTGCGCGGTGGCACGTAGGACGCAGCAAACGGGCTGCCCTGCGGATCGGTCGTTTCAGAGGCCAGTGACGTGATGCCACGCTGGTTGGTCAGATTCTTGACGTAGCCCTTGATCGTCCAGTTGCCGATATAGGTGCCCGCGTGCAGATCGATGCCGTGATAGCCGGGCACCGAGATGCGCGGTCCGGGCACGGAGAGGAAATCGGACTCGCGCCTGCCGACGTAGTTGTAACTGCCGCCCACGAAACCGGACCACCCTCCCCCCAGCGGGAAGTCGTATTCCGCACCCACGCTGGCATTCCATTTCGGCACCCACGGCAGGCGATCGCCGTTGTAGCCATACAGGCCCGGCGGGGTATCCGCGGTCAGTGCCGCATCGGTCCAGGTGGCGTTGGTCGACAGCACCAAGCCTCGCACGGGCGCGTACTTCCAGCTGGCTTCCAGACCTTGGCTCTTGGCCTTGCCGCCGTTGCTGAGGTAAGCGAAATTCGCGTTGACGGTGGTGAGCTGGATCTGGCTCCAGTCGATGTAGAACGCGTCGGCCTCGAAGGTCATGCGCTGATCGAGCAAGGTGGATTTGAAACCCAGCTCGTAGCTGGTCAGCTTGTCCGGCGCGAAGGTCAGCGGCGCACCCAGGCCTGGCGGCACGCCCACGTTGGCGCCGCCGGGACGGAAGCCCGAGGCCACACGCAGATAGGCCATCAGGTTGTCGGTGAACCTGTAGCTGGGATTGAACAGGTAGGTGGTCGGCGTATCCGAGCTGCGCGTGGTGAAATCCGCAGGCCCCGTCAGCAGGCCGCTGCTTACCTGCGTGTACGAGGTGCTGTCGTGGGTCTGGCGGGCGCCCACCAGCACGCTCAGCTGTGAGGTGGCATGCCAGGTCACGTCGGCGTAGCCGGCCCATTCCTTGAAGATGCCTGGGCCGATGTGGATGTCACCCAGGTTGGGCAGATCGATCGGTACCCCGGTTGATGCATCGAAGACGTTGACGGTCTGATGGTTCGTGGTGCTTTCGCGGGTGTAGAACACGCCCGCGCGCCACGCCAGCATTTGCTCGGCCGGTGACTCCAGCCGCAGCTCCTGGGTGAATTTCCCGAGCGTAATCGGCTGCGTGATCGAATACCCGCCATTGTCCAGGCCGAACACGGGGTTGAGCAGCGGACCATAGGCGGTGGTGACGTCGCCGGTCTGGTCGACTTTCTGCGAGCCGTAGCTGCTCGACGAGACCAGCTTGGCCCAACCGAAATCGGCGTCGACGGAAAGGTCGTAGAGACGATACTGGATCGCCAACAGGCCGGTCCCGGCGGCACGGCTCTGCTTCTGGTAGCCGTAGATGGGCAGCAGCGTGGCCGGATCCACTTCCACGCCGGTGTTGGCGAGGCCGTCACCACGGAGGTTCTGGGCCAGTGCCGACAGGCGCACCGACACCTTGTCCGTGGGCGTCCACATCAATTGCGCCCGGCCGCCGCTGACGTTGGCCTCGTTGACTTCTTTTTGGCCGGTAAACACGTTGTCGATGTAACCGGGATCGTCGCGGTCGTAAGCGTTGACGCGTAGCGCCAGCTTGCCCTCCACCAGCGGCAGGTTGAACATGGCGCGCTCGGCGAAGCCGCTACCGCCGCCATCCACGCTGGTGTAGTCGACCGAAGCGCGACCGAACATGCGCGTGGAGTCCGGTGGCGCAGTAACGAATTTCACCAGGCCACCCAGCGAGTTCGAGCCGTACAGCGTGCCCTGCGGGCCGCGCAGCACCTCGATGCGCTCGATATCGGCCGGATCGATATCCGGTGTCAGCAGGCTGCCCGCGGCATACACGGTGCTGGAACCGTAAGGTGCATCGTCGATATACGTGCTGACGCTCGAGTTGGCCTGCGAGCTGCCCGACGTGATGCCGCGCAATACCAGCTGCGTCTGCCCCACCGAGGTGGAGATCAGGTTGAGCCCGGGTATCTGGCTGGCGTAGTCGGCGAAGCTGTTGGCGCCCTGGCGCCGGAGGTCGTCACCGGAAAGAGCAGTGACCGCCATCGGCACGACCTGCAGGCGCTCCTCGCGCTTGTTGGCGGTCACCATCACGGTGCCCAGATTGATGGGCTTCGTGTTGCCGGATGTGGACTGCGGATTCTGTCCCCCTGGTGCCCCAGCATCCGTCGCAGCCACCTGGCCCTGTGCCGAATCACCGTTCACGACCGCCGGAGCCGCGAGATCGCCGCTGGCGGACGCCAATGGCTGTGCCGTCGCAGCGAAAGATCCAAACAAGGCGATGGTGACGGCCACACTGATACAGCGGCGCCTTGGCCGCAGTTGCCGAAATTGCATGAGGTTCTCCCCCCGGAGAATCACGTGGACAGTCCACGCCACGACTGATATCGCATTATCAGAGGCGTGTCAATGATATTTCTATATCAGACGGAGTGCGGCGTATTCCCGGATATCTGTGGAAAATCCCCGCGCCGACGCTTCGATTCCGCGCCAGGCCACCCGCGCATTCAGCAGTAAGCCCGCTCGCTGGAGCGCGCTATGGGGTTGCCTCAATGAAGCGCGGGCGGCAACGATTACGCGTCAATGGTCGAAAACAGCCGCTCGGGTAATTGCGCGCGCAGTGCCGCTGCGTCCAGATGGACGAGATTCTTGTTCACTTCGAACATCACCCTCTCGCGGGTGGCCCCATCCAGCTGCACGCGCATGGCGCCAAGGAAAGCCGGTGCGGCAATCAGCGCCAAGGCGTCGAAGTGGCCATCGGTACGCGCCTTGCGCAGACACCGGGACAGCTCCGTGGCGAAGCTCGTCATCTCATGGGCGGTTGCCGTGGTATCCGGATCTTCAGCATGACCTCCGGGGCCGAATCGCTCGAAACCACGCCCCGCGCGATCCGTCACCAGTTCCTGATCCAGCATCCGCCCCTCGGGGTGGATGAACGAGTCCATTTCTTCCAGCGGGCCGGTCGGCTGACTCGTCCGAAACAATCGCGCCACGGCACGATTGGCGACGACGATCCACACGGTTTTTTTCATCACGCGCTCCCAGAGAGTTTCACCAGGAATGCCCTGCCAGATCAGCCACTATGCAGAGCAGGAGCGAAGCCTCGTCGGCTTTGCTGCAGTACTCAGGTTCGCTGAAAACGCGTCAAGCGGGCGTGAGCAGTCCGCCTGACGCCTCATTCAGTGACTAGACGCTGCGAAACAGCGTGAGCTGATCCACGATCTGTTCGCCCTCGACCTTGAGCCAGGACTCCTGCAAAACCGCGTCCGTGCAGGGGCCTAGCGTACAAACGCGAATCTCGCGCTTGCTCGCTTCATGTTTCAACATGTCGAGCACGGTACGCAGTACGCCACCTTTGAACGGCGTGTAGAGATAGAACACCGTGCCTTCAGACAGATCGGCTAAACGCACGTCTTGCTGAATAAACGTCACTCGCTTCAATTCGAGCGCCTGCGCACTGCGGCGAGCGCAATCGGCATAGACACCTTCGATTTCGATGCCGATACAGCGTGCGCCCGTGCAGATGCTGGCCACCAGGGGAACATGCCCCAGTCCCGAGCCAAGATCGATCAGCACATCCTGCTCATTGAGCGCACTGCAACGAATCAGGTCGAAGATGAAACGCGCCGGCGTGGGCTGATAGAACACCATTTCCGGCGCAAGCTCGGCAATCCCGCCAGCGGGCTCGTCAAATTTAAGGACGCCCGTCACCAGTGCGTCGAGATAGTCGTAACCCACACCGTTCAACTGATAGTCCGCATGCACGGCGGGGTCGTAAATCCTGGCCCAGTCGAGCAAGTGCTTCGCCCCTTCACCTCGACGGATCTCGGCGCGAATCTCCTGATAGAGCGTGTGGTTGGCCACTTCCAGATTGGCCGAAATGGCTTCAACGCGGCGTTGCAGTGCAGACGCCCGGGCAATCTCGGCTTCGCTCTGCGGGGGCGGCATATGAAAAAGGCAGGTTTCAATGCGATCGAGCGCTTCCAGGCGTCGCCGCAGTTGATCCGGCTCGTACAGTGAACGGTCTTGCTCCAGTTCACTTACCAGATCTCGTAATTCACCCATCATCCGCCAACATTTCCTTGGTAAAGCCTCGCGGGGTACACCGTGCACCCCACGCCAGCCCGCCAATGCTGTCACGATCGGCGCGCCTTTCCCACCAAAGCTTCAGAAATAGCTCGCAGGGCGGCTCGATTTGGCGCGCTGTGCGCACCCATTCGCCCGGTTCGCTGAGCGATTTGGTCTGGGACAGCGGCTGACGCAGCGACCGCCTGGGTGACCCTGGGCAGGCCCGGCGTAGCGCAGCCTCTGCGACAGTCCGGCTGCCGCCGGTCGGCCGGCTCGGCTGCCGTATTCAGCGCATCCGAAGGGTCGATGGCCCAGGCGGCGGCGCCACCCTAGGCACGGCTGCGGATCGCGCAGAGCAGCGCCGCACCGACTTCCGGCAGGCTACCGTCATTGATGATGGTGAGCGCGTCGCCCGGCACCACGTATTGATCGTTACGCGCGAGGCGTTCCTCGATCTGTTCCGCCGTCTCGCGGCCACGCGCCATCAGACGGTGGGCGATGCTTTCGCGACTCGCCGTGATCAACACAGGCACCATGTCATGGAAGCGCGCGCGCGCCAACGGAAAGGCATTGCGCGAACCATTCACCAGCACGTTGACGCCCTGCCTCAACCAGTGCTCGATCTCCTTGCCCAGGCCGCAACGCAAGCCATGCGCCTGCCAGGTGAGCGCGAACAGGCCGCGGCGCTCGCGCCGCTCGAATTCCTCGGCACTCAAGGCGACATGAAGATCGCCTTCCTGCTGCGCCGACCGAGTGATATAGCGATGCGCGCACACCACCGCATAGGAAGGACTATTGTCACGCACCCAGCCAAGCACACTGTCCTTGCCGGCACCGGAAGGACCCATCACGTAGTAAAGCCGACCTGCACTCATGCTGCGGATACTTTTCTCAAGGCGAAGCGTTCCAGTGGCTGGAATGCGGCACCTGGCGATGCTTCGACGCACAGCGTGAGTGCGTCGATACGCGCGGCGGGCAGCATGGCGGCACGCAGTGCAAGCCAGCGTTGCAGCGCACGCTCCTCATCAACCGAGGCGGGCGCGGACAGCGTCATGTGGAAGCGGTAGCGTTCAAACACGTAGGGGTATCCGTAGCGTTGAAGGTAGTGGGTTTCGATGGCGTCGAGCTCGGCAGCGCGACGCTGGAATTCCGGCTCGGCGAGCGGCGCCCGAAGCGGCTCAATGGCGTCGGTGCAGGCCGCTGCGAGTGCATCCACTGCACGACACTCACTGACCGGCCGTAACGCCAGGAAGCCATTCAGTCGGCTAAGGCGTAGCGACAGATTGATCGGCGCGTGGTTTTGCGCGATCAAGGACAGCGTACGACGCAAATCGCCGACGTCATGATCTGGGGACAGCGTGAAAGGCGAGCGCAGGGTGGCGTGCCAGCCATAGCGACGCACGTCGGCCAGCAACGCATTCCAACGCGGTAAGGGAATGCCGGGAATGCCATTGGGCGTCAGCTCGACACTCAACCAGTCGCGACCCAGCGCCGCAAGCGCACTGGCGGGTGATGGGCAGAAATAGATCGCGTAGCGCATCAATCACCCGTCACGGCGAGGTACTGCAGCCGTTCGCGGGAGCAGCGCGTGTTGCCGATCCGCGCACGAATGACGCGTGGATCGAGCCGTGCTGCCGGCGCGGGCATGAGCTTTTGCATGTCTTCGGTGATGCCAAACTGGTTAAGCCTTCGGGTCACGGAACGGGTACGCCGGTAGAGGTCGGGAGGATTAGGAAAGCGCTGTCCCGGAAAATACGCTGTGCTGTGGTCGACAATATGACCGTCCGCCTTGGTCGGTGTGTCCTCCAGCCTTGCAGCCGGCATGCACTACACCGGGAGCGCGATGCCCCGGCCGGTCTAGATAACTAAACCTTTGTGACAAGACGAGGAACATGCGCGGACACCCTCTTACGGCGGTGCCCAGGGTCGTCAACGGCGGCGCTAGAACGAACCGAACATCGTCCCGAGCACGATGACGGCGATGAGTCCAAGGATGGCGCCGACGATGCCGACCATGACGATGTCGCCATAGCTCTCCCCGTGCTTGGTGCCGCATACGGCAAGTAGCGTGACGACCGCGCCGTTGTGCGGCAGGGTGTCGAGCGTGCCCGAGCCAATGACGGCGACGCGATGCAGCAAGGCCGGGTCCATGCCGATGGCCGCCGCGCGTTCCATATAGGTGGGACCGAGCGCATCGAGGGCGATGGTCAGGCCACCCGATGCCGAGCCCGTGAGCGCCGCCAGCACATTGGTGGCGACGGCCAGCGAGGTCAGCGGTCCGCCACCGATATTGAGCACGGCGTCGCGTACGCCGGCAAAGGCTGGCAAGGCGGCAACGACCGCGCCAAAACCGACCAGGCTGGCCACACTCACCGCGGGCAAGACCGCCGCGTTCGCCCCGGCATCCAGGGTCGCGCGCAATCCCGCGAGCCTGCGGAAGTTCAAGGCCAAGGCCACCGCAATGGCGCAGGCCAGAGCCGTCACCACGGCCCACACGCCACCAACCCGGGCCAGCGAGGTGTTTCCCCACTGCGGCTCGTTGAGATAGCTGGTGTCCAGCGCCGGGAGAATGAACAGCGACATCGCAAGATTGACAGCCACCACCGTGAGCAGCGGCAGCGCGGCGGCCAGCGTCGACGGTGCATCGGCCTGGGTGCCGTGCGCGATCTCGGTGGGATCGAATTCGTGCGCGGTGGTGGCACGCTCGCGCAGTGTCTCGCGCTTCGCAATGTCCTGCGGCGACAGCAGGTCGCCCTGCCCGAAACCCTCGCCCAACTTTCTTGCCGATGCCTCCCGCCGCCCGAGCCACCACATGCCGAAGGCCATCATGATCAGTGACGCGATGACGCCCAGCCCCGGCGCGGCAAACGGCGTGGTGCCGAAGAAAGGCATCGGGATCGCGTTCTGGATCGACGGCGTACCGGGCAAGGCCGACATGGTAAACGTCGAGGTGCCCAGCACGATGGCCGCCGGCATCAACCGGCGAGGTATGGCGGCGGTACGGAACAACTCCTGGCCCATCGGCGCCAGCACGAAGAACGCGACGAACAGACTTACGCCACCGTAGGTGACAAACGCACCGGCCAACACCACGGCGAGCACGGCATGCTTCTGGCCCAGCTTGCCTATCATGAAGTCGGCAATAGCCGTGATCGAACCGCTGTCCTCCATCAACTTTCCGAACACGGCGCCGAGCAGGAACAGTGGAAAGAACTGCGCGAAGAAGGCTGCGCCGCTGACCATGAAGGTCTGCGTCCAATGCGCCAGTAGCGGTTCGCCGGCGAATAGCGCAGCGATCAAGGCCGCCATCGGCGCCAGCAGCAGCACGCTCCATCCGCGAAACGCCAGCCACACCAGCAGCGCCAGACCAAGCAGGATGCCTAGCAGCCCCATGGCATCAGCACTCCGCCAGCAGGGCGTCGAGATCGGCCGTCGAACGGTGACCGAGATCGTCCCCGTGCACACGCAGGAACTCGTCCGCGCTGCGCCGCCCCTCGTCCTTCAGCAAGCTGAGAAATTCCCATTCGGCATTGAGTTTCGACGAGGCGCCAAACGTCTCGAGCTTTTCGGTCATGATCCGGTGCACTCGCATGCCGGCCCACAGTGCACCCTCGCCATGGCCGGGGTCGGCCACCTCGCGCAGCAACGCGATCATGCGCAACTCTTTCATCAGCGGTGAATTGAAGGAAATCTCATCGAGGCGATTGCGAATCTCGTTCGCCGTTCGCGGTGTTTCCTTGCGCTGTCGCGGGTTGATCTGTACGAGGATGCTGTCGTGCGCATCACTTTCGCGGATCAACGGGGTGATGGTCGGGTTGCCGACGTAGCCACCATCCCAATACGGCTCGCCATCGATTTCCACCGCCTGGAACATCGTCGGCAGGCAGGCCGAGGCAAGCAGAACATCCACCGTGATCTCAGCATTGCGGAAGATCCGGCCGCGGCCGGTGTGTACGTTGGTGGCGGTGACGAACAGTTTTATCGGTGCCTGGGCGAGGCGTTCAAAGTGGATGCTGTCGGCCAGCAAGGACCGCAACGGATTCATGCCGAGCGGATTCAGGTCATAAGGCGAGAACACGCGCGAAGTGAAGTCCATGGCGATATAGGCGGGCGACGCATCCAAACCCCAGCGGCCCATGTAGCGATCCATCGGGGAACGCTGTATCGGGCTGAACATGGCCGCTTGCGCTACGCGCAACCAATAGGCGTCGAGTGCGGCACGCGCACCTTCGGCGCCGCCCTCCGTCCAGCCGTCCACGAACACGACAGCATTCATCGCACCGGCCGAGGTGCCGGAGATGGCATCAATCTGCAGCCAGGGCTCCTCCAGCAACCGATCGAGCACGCCCCAGGTATAGGCTCCATGGGAGCCACCGCCCTGCAAGGCAAGGTCGATCAATACCGTTGGACGTACCGACGCAGGTTCGACAGGGGGCCTCGACCTGCCCTTCTCCTGCGCGCGCTCACTTGTCACGGGCGGGCCCCTTGCCTCCTGGGCCACCCGCCATGGGCCACAGCTTGCCCCACTGCGCCATGACGTCGTTCCACGGCGCACTGCTGGCCGTGACGTCGCCCACGCTTCCAAGCGCGCTGGAAGTGTCCTTCTGCCAGGTCATGATCGCCTCCTGCAGTCCCTGCGCGAAATGGGCCTGGACGTTGGCGGCGATCTGATTGTTGACCTCGGTGTCACCCACGCGCTGCTGCAACAGGCGCCAGAACGTCTCGCCGGGCATGCTCGCCAGCGCCGTCCAGTCCTGCGCCTTGAGCAAATGCTCCACGCGCGCCTGCGATTCGCTGATGCCATCGTCGACGGCACGACTGGACAACTCCAGCCACTTCTTCCAGTTCTCCATGACCAGCTTGCTCACGCGCAACTGGAACTCGGTGTTGGCCTTATAGAGACTCAGCGGGAGATCACTTGGATTGCTCATCGGTCATGCCCTCGGTGGAGTGATGCGTCCTGCGACGGGGCCGGTGGCCCACGGACTTGCCAAATCGATGCACAAAAAGTGCGCAACACATCACCGGCAGCGGATATCAATCCTTACGACACAGAGGGCGACGCGGCTATGCGCGGCTTGACCGACTACGCGCAGTCAAGCGATAGCACCGCACGAACTAGCCCCTGTCGATCGTCAGCATGACTCGCATGGATGCGCTTGAGCTCGTTTTGACACTACCGTTCCCATCGTGATGCCGATGTCACGGCGACCGATGACGTATTTCTTACCGTTGGTCGTGCGCGCTACGCCCTCGGTAATTCAGCCCGAGGTCCGTTTGTATTCACTGCAAGTCGCGACAGGCGGAACAACACTCGGCAGCCATCCAGGGAACCTCGACAAGCCGTTCTTTTCCCGCCATTCCCGCGGCTCTCAACAGCCGAAGGGCTGGTCAAGCGGGAACGACGAGCTTTTTCGAGATTCCCTCCAGCAACGAGGTACGTCCATGAAGAAGATCGCTTCATTGACCCTTGCGAGGGCCCCGGGTGTTTCCGCTGTCGTGGCTGCCCAAGACGCGCTGTTCGAACACCAGGTTCAGGCTTCGCTTGAGCAACAGGGCTACACGAAAGTGCGTGAGCTGGACTTTCGCAACGACGTATGGACGGCTAAGGCCCGAAGTGCAGACGGCCAGAAGGTGACGCTGCGAATCGATCCGGAAACGGGCCGGATCATGGGTGGCGACAAGCGGTGACCGATGGGATGGAACGGACGGATGGATGGTCGGAGGCCCCGATGGGGCCTGACAGGCCCGCCCTTGCGGCGGCTGTATGAAACCCTCGACTCGTCAGGTGCGGCGAAACCGCCGCACCTGACGTCTGACGCTATCGAACGACTACGCTCAGAGAGCGGCGTCCTTCAGCTTCTTCAACGGGCGAACCTTGAGCTTCACCGTGGCGGGCTTGGCAGCAAACCACTGCTCTTCCTTGGTGAAGGGGTTGATGCCCTTGCGCTTCGGCTTGGCCGCAACGCTGACAGCGGTGATCTTCAGCAGACCCGGCAGCGTGAAGTGGCCAGCGCCCTTCTTGTGAACGGAGCCCGTAACAGCCGCTTCGAGCGAAGCCAACACGGCACGGACGTCCTTGGCGATCACGCCGCTGCTTTCAACGATGTGAGCAACCAGGCCCGACTTGCCCAGGGCTTCCTTGATCGGCTTGTGAACGACTGCCTTTGCGGCGGCCTTCGGAGCTGCCTTCGGAGCGGCCTTCTTCTTTACTGCTTTCTGCGCCTTCGCCATACGTTTCCCCGTGGTCATCAAGATGATGGTGTGTTCAATGCCTTTCGGCATGCGAAATGTATGGCATGCCAGGGCATCGCGCCAAGCTGCAACACGGAAAAAATGCGGTTTTTTTGCATCCGGGGCCGAAAAGGGGTGAAGAAAGTCACGATTGGACCCGACAGAGGCCTGTTTTTTAGGACTTTTCCTATAGGTCGACCAGCGCCCCACCCCGTTTACGCGGGCGTCAGGCTATGGACCGGCGAGGCCAGCGGTATCTACTATCGAGCTTCGTTTCCCCGTCCAGGTGTCGCCTATGAAGCGTTTGGCCTTATCCATTCTTGCCTTGTCCGTGTCGTCGGCGCTGTTTGCCGCAGCCGCCACGAATGCCCCCAGCATCGACCCGCACCGCTTGTCGGACGACGTCAAGACGCTTTCCTCCGATGCCTTCGAAGGCCGTGGGCCGGCTACCGCCGGCGAAACCAAGACGGTCGACTTCGTCGTCGCGCAGCTCAAGGCAGCCGGCGTGCAGCCCGGTGGTGACCTGAAGAACGGCAAGCGCGAATGGACCCAGGCAGTACCGCTGCTGCGTACCGAGATCGTCGGTACGCCCACGCTGTCGTTCAACAACAATGGCAAGATCGAAGCCCTGACCCAGGGCGACCAGATTGCCGTGCGCGCCGCGCTGGACGGCTCCAAGCAGGTGTCGATCAAGGACGCGCCGCTGGTATTCGTGGGCTATGGCGTCAAGGCGCCGGAGCGCAAGTGGGACGACTACAAGGGCGTGGACCTGCACGGCAAGATCGCCGTGGTGCTGATCAACGACCCTGATTTCGAGACCGGCGTGGGCGACTTCGGCGGCAAGGCCATGACCTACTACGGTCGCTGGACCTACAAATACGAGGAACTTGCACGCCAGGGCGCCGCCGGCGTGCTGATCGTGCACGAAACCGCACCTGCCTCGTACGGCTGGGCCACGGTAAAGAACTCCAATACCAACACGATGTTCGACATCGTGCGCGACCACCCTGCTTCGGTGCATCCGCAGGTGGAAGCGTGGATTCAGCGCGACGCGGCGGTGAACCTGTTCAAGAATGCCGGCCTGGATTTCGAGGCGCTGAAGAAGCAGGCGCAAACGCGCGACTTCAAGCCCGTCGTGCTCAAGGGACAAACTTTCTCGGCCAACTACAAGGTCGATTCCAAGGTCATCACCTCGCACAACATCGTAGGCCGCATCGAAGGCAGCAAGCGTCCCGACGAAACCGTGATCTACAGTGCCCACTGGGATCACCTGGGCGTCGGTGAGCCGGATGCCAAGGGCGACCGCATCTACAACGGCGCCGTGGACAACGCTACGGGTACAGCCGCGCTGATCGAACTGGCCCGTGCGTTCGCGAGCCAGCCGAAGCCGGAACGCTCGGTCGTCTTCCTCAACGTCACGGCCGAGGAAAAGGGCCTGCTCGGCTCCGAGTACTACGCCGCCAAGCCGCTTTATCCGCTGGGCAAGACGGTCGCCAACATCAATATGGATGCGCTCGACCCGCATGGCCCGGCCCGTAACTTCACCATCTCCGGCAACGCCAAGCTCGATCTGCTCGACGAGCTGACCGCTACCGCCAAGAAGTGGGACCTGGTGTATGAGGCCGATCCAAAGCCGGAAGCGGGCCACTTCTTCCGCTCCGATCACTTCTCGTTCGCCAAGCGCGGCGTGCCCGCCATTTCATTCGGCTCGGGCAATGACTGGGTGGATGGTGGCGTCGCTGCCGGTAAGGCCGCCGAGGATGAGTACGTCGCCAATCACTACCACCAGCCCTCGGACGAATGGCAGGCCAGCTGGCCGTTCACCGGCATGGCGCGCGACCTGCAGATCCTGTACACGCTGGGCAACGACCTGGCCAATTCGGACACCTGGCCGAACTGGAGCAAGGACTCGGAGTTCCGTGCTGCCCGTGATGAGACGGCTTCGCAGCGCAAGTAAACGCGTCTGAAACTGCTTGGCCAAAACGGCTCGCAGCGATGCGAGCCGTTTTTTTGCGCCCGTTGAACGGAATTTTCATCTCTCGCGGAAGTTCATGACGCCTGCAACACAACTGCAGCATGGGCGTCATCAAGCAGCCAGCCGAGCGCCATCTAACCGTCGCCGTGGAATAACAGCGGAGTCATGGACAACGGGCAAGCTGAGCAGCATTAGTCGTCCAGAATCGTCCCGCATATGCTGGCCCAATACGTCTACCCGTCGAAAACCGGCCTGTTCCGCATCGTCCGCCATGGTCGCCAATGGCGCGTGCTCTGCGAGGCCCAGGAAATCGGCCGCCACGAGACCGCCGAGGCCGCCATGATCGCCGCCCGCATCGCCTGCCCACAGGCGCGCCTGCCGGGCTCGCTGGAGCAATGGCGGCATATACCCGAACAGGCCCTGGCCCATTCACGCGTTTCGTGTGAGGGCGGCACGCGATGGCGGCTTGCGGGCTGAGCTATTAACTCCCTCTCCCCTTGGGGGAGAGGGTTGGGGTGAGGGGCCAATCTTGCGGGAACGCTGGCTCGAAGCCCGGTTCTTTGCAGCCCCATCGCGAGCACCCACCCCTCACCTCGATCCTCTCCCCGCAGGGGAGAGGAAGACCAGCAGTCACTCCTGCGCGTTGATCACCGCCAGGAAATCCTGCCCATAACGCTTGAGCTTCGCCTCGCCGACCCCGCTGATCGACGACAGCTCAGCTTCGTTGGACGGCAACGCGCGCAGCATCGCCAGCAAGGTCGCATCATGGAAGATCACATACGGCGGCACGCCATGCTGTCTGGCGAGCTGGGTGCGCAGCTTGCGCAGCTCGTCCCATAGTGGCTGCTCATAGGCTTCTACGCCGAGACTGCCTCCTGTCACCAGCTGGCTGTCACGACGCTTGCGCGATGCACGCACCGGCCGCGCGTCCTCGCGCAAGCGCACGGACTGGTTGCCGGTGAGCACGTCGCGACTGGTTTTGGTCAGGCGCAGCGTGCCAAAGCCTTCCGCGTCGGCCTCCAGCAAGCCCATCGCCAACAGTTGCCGGAATACCGAGCGCCATTGCTTGTCGTCCATATCGGCGCCGATGCCGAACGTGGACAAGCGGTCGTGGCCCAGATCGCTCATGCGCGTGCTGTCCTCGCCGCGCAGGATGCTGATGACATGCCCCGAGCCGAAACGCTGTCCGCTGCGGTAGACCGCCGACAGAGCCTTCTGCGCAGGCACCGTGGCGTCCCACGTCTTGGGTGGTTCGATACAGTTGTCGCAGTGGCCGCAAGGGCCGTGATAGTCCTCGCCGAACGCCGCCAGCAACAACTCGCGGCGACACTGCGTCGCCTCGGCATACGCCAACAGCGATTCAAGCTTCTGCCGCTCCACCCGCTTGCGCTCATCCGCGGATTCGGACTGGGCAATCATCTGGCTCATCGTCACCACGTCCGACAAGCCGTAGATCATCCACGCCTCGGCGGGCAGGCTGTCGCGGCCCGCGCGACCGGTTTCCTGGTAATAGCCCTCCATGCTGCGCGGCAGGTCCAGGTGCGCCACGAAACGCACGTCGGGCTTGTCGATGCCCATACCGAAGGCCACCGTCGCCACCATCACCAGCCCATCCTCACGCAGGAAACGCCGCTGATGCGCGTTGCGCGTGGCGGCGTCGAGGCCGGCGTGATAGGGCAACGCGTCGAAGCCTGCTTCGGCCAGCCACGCCGCCGTTTCGTCCACCTTGCGCCGACTGAGCGCGTAGACGATGCCCGTTTCGCCGCGATGTCGCTCCAGGAATTCCATCACCTGTCGTCGCGCGTTGTGACGAAGACCGACGTGATAGCGAATATTGGGCCGGTCGAAACTGGAAACGAATTGCTTTGCGTCCTGTAGCGCCAGGCGTTCGACGATTTCCTCACGCGTGCGGTCATCCGCCGTCGCCGTGAGCGCGATGCGTGGCACGTGCGGAAACCGCTGATGCAGCACCGCCAGTTCGCGGTATTCCGGGCGGAAATCGTGGCCCCACTGCGATACGCAATGCGCCTCGTCGATAGCGAACAGCGCCACGTCTTTGCGCTCGAGCAGGCTCAGGAAGCGCGGCGTCAGCAATCGCTCGGGCGCCACATAGAGCAGGTTCAATTCCCCGTCCAGCAGCCTCCGCTCCACCTCGCGCTGGTCTTCCGCGCCCAGGCTGGAATTGAGGTAGGCCGCCGCCACACCGGCCTCGCGCAGCGCATCCACCTGGTCCTGCATCAAGGCGATCAGGGGCGACACGACAATGGCGGTGCCCTGCCGGATCAACGCGGGAATCTGGTAGCACAGCGATTTGCCGCCGCCCGTAGGCATCAGCACCAGCGCATCACCGCCCGCGATCAACTGCTCGACGATCGCCTGCTGCGGACCGCGAAACTCGGTGTAGCCAAAAACACTGTGGAGGATATCGAGGGGAGAGGAATGCATCGCGAGATGCTAGCAGTGGCACCCCCGACTCGACCGGTACAGATGGCGATCGCGAAAAAAACCGATGAAGAAAACGCAATTTACTACGCCGCGAAGCAATGAAGTCTCGCATTGCGCATCCATGAAAGCTTGCGTAGTTGCTGTCATTACCTTACGCGACATGCATCGTAATGCACATTGACAAAACAAGTCATTGCGAAAGAACGAATTGCAAGTCCCTGTATTTACGAAAAACGAATTTTCACGTGACGAACATGCGAATAGTTCGTTGACAAATTGTTATTGACGCCCGTAAGTTTGAAGCAAGGAAGCGGGGGGAATACCGCAATTTCCTGTCCTGTTGGCTCAAGCACGGACCTGTGGAAACAGGCCCGCGGGGAGGCTTTTGCCTCGAAAAAGGCCGCCATCGCTCGGCCTGATTGTTGATTGCAACCAAGCTGTTTAGGGGAGTTCACACGTGAAAGAATTGGGTAATAGCAAGCTTGCCATTGCCGTTCGTCTGGGCCTGGCCATGGGTGCCCTTGTGGCAACCGGCTCGGTTTTCGCCCAGGACGCGGCAGGCAGTAATCCTGAATCCGCCAAGAAGCTGGAAACCGTGACGGTCACCGGCTCGCGCATTCGCAGTGTCGACGTTGAGACGGCTCAGCCGATCATCACCGTCACCCAGGCCGATATCCAGAAGACCGGCCTGACCAATGTCGGCGACATCCTGCAGAACCTGACCATCACCGGCCAGCCGACTTTCAGCAAGTCCGCCGTACTGACATCCAACACCGAAGAAGGTGGCCAGTACGCCAACCTGTACAACCTCGGCGAGAACCGCACCCTGGTGCTGGTCAACGGCAAGCGCTGGATGACCAGCCTGGCCGGCTACACCGACTTGTCGACCATCCCGGCAACGCTGATCGACCATATCGAAATCCTCAAGGACGGCGCATCGGCCATCTATGGTTCCGATGCCATCGCCGGCGTGATCAACATCATCCTGAAGGATCACTTCGAAGGTGCCGCAGTCAGCGGTCAGATCGGCCAGAACGAAGGTAACGATGGCCGCCAGCAGGCTTATTCGTTCACGGTGGGCAGCACCGGCGCGAAGTCGTCCATCGTGTTCGCCGCGACCTACAACAAGACCGACCCGGTCTGGGCGAAGTCGCGCGACATCACCGACTACACCTATGGCCCGAACCATATTGAAGACGGTTTGAGCTCCACGTCTCCCTGGGGCCGCTTCAAGCCTGCCGATCCGTCTACCGCCACGGTGACAGGCTCGCATTATCTCGACCACACCGGCAGCTGGAACGGCCAGGGCGAGGGCGCAGACTCGACCCAGCTCAGCAACTACCATTCGCCGGCCAACTTCCCGGACGATTACTACAATCCGTCGCAGCAGATGATGGCCCAGCTGCCGACCGAGCTGAAGTCGATCTTCACCTCGGGCAGCTACACCTTCAACGATTACGTGACGTTCAAGGCGACGGGCATGTACTCGGAGCGCGATTCGTCGACGCAGACGGCCGGCTATCCGTTGAACAGCGCCAGCCAGCCGACCTTCCCGGTCTACCTCAGCGGCCAGAGCTTCTACAACCCGGTGCCGGGCCAGGATGAGTTCTTCTATCGCCGCATCGTCGAGATGCCCCGCGTCAGCGACGAATCGGCCAAGTCGTTCCATTTCGACGCCGGCTTCGAAGGTGCGTTCCAGGTTGGCAAGTACACCTGGAACTGGGATGCCGGGTTCGGCTACAACAAGTACGACGTCAACACGATCGGCACCGGCAATATCAACCTGCTGCACCTGCAGAGCGCGCTGGGTCCGTCGTTCCTCAATGGCGCAGGCGTCGTCCAGTGCGGCACGCAGGCCGCTCCGATCGCGCTGTCGCAGTGCGTGCCGTTCAACATCCTCGGCGGCCCCACCGCCTCCACGCCGCAAGCGCTGAACTACATCAACGCCCTGGAGCAGTCCAACCTGCAGAGCCTGATCAAGGACTACACCGCCAACATCACCGGCGGCCTGTTCGAGATGCCGGGCGAAGCGGGCACGGTCAGCTTCGCGGCAGGCGTCGAGCATCGTGGCGTCAGCGGTTACGACTACCCCGATGAACTGGCCAGTGCCGGCTTCACCACCGACCTCGCGGCCGGTGCCACCGTGGGCCGTTACAACACCAACGAAGTCTATGCCGAGCTCAACATCCCGGTCTTGAAGGACCTGCCGGGCGCGAAATCGCTGTCCTTCGACGTGGCCAGCCGTTACTCGCACTACAGCAGCTTCGGCGGTACCACCAATAACAAGTACAGCTTCCAGTGGATGCCGTTCGACGACCTGATGGTGCGTGGCACCTTCGCCAAGGGTTTCCGCGCACCCACGCTCGCCGACACATTTGGCGGCGGTTCGCAGACGTTCGATCCCTATTCCGATCCCTGCGACACCAACCCGACCATCGGCTCCACCAGTAATCCGACGGTGGCCAAGGCGTGTGCAGCGGCCGGCTTGCCGGCTAACTTCCATCAGACCGACACCAATGGCAAGCCAGTTTCGGCCCCGGATACCCAGGGCGTTACGCCGTTCAATGCGGGTGCTGGCAATGCCTACCTGCAGCCTGAGCACAGCATCAGCCGCACGGCGGGCTTCGTCTACAGCCCGAGCTATGTGCAAGGCCTGGACTTCACGCTCGACTACTACCACATCAACATCACCAACGTGATCACGGCGATCAGCGCTGACTATGTGCTGCAGCAGTGCTATGTGTTCTCGGTGCAGAACTATTGCAATCAGTTCAGCCGTGATGCCAATGGTCAGGTGGTTGGCTTGAACCGCGGCAACGCCAACCTGGGTTCGCTGGATACCTCCGGCTACACCTTCGGTGTGCATTACCGTCTGCCGGAGTTCTCGTTCGGTAAGTTCGTGGTGACCCTCGACAGCAACTATCTGTCGAACTACACCACCATCAGCACGGCAGGTGCACCGCCGCAGGACTACGCCGGCACCTATGGCTACCCGCGCGTGCGTGCGAACCTGGGTCTCGACTACACGAAGGGTAACTGGGGCGCCACCTGGGGCCTGCGTTACTACGGTGCCTTCCGCGACCTGTGCTGGGACGACACCGAGTGCAACGAACCCAACTACAACGGCCACAGTTGGCCGTATGGCGTGGGCGCGAACCGCAAGGGCGCGATCATCTACAACGACGCCCAGGCCCGTTACGAGCTGCCGTGGAAGGCCAACATCGCGTTCGGCATTCGCAACATCTTCGACAAGCACCCGCCGACCACCTACTCGGTCAACAACAGCAGTTCGGGCCTGATCGACCCGACCCTCGACCTCGATCGTTATTTCTACCTGCAATACAACCAGAGGTTCTAAACCTCTGCTTTGAGCGCACCACCCCGATGGAGTCCCGCAAGGGGCACCCTTTTTCGGAGTCCCGCAAGGGACTCCGCTTTTTTTTGTTCCGATGGAAAAAACCGACGCTGTCGATGCGCCGGCCTGGCTTCAAACCAGCATCAGTCCGGGATGCCCCATAAAGCCCGGTCCAGGTCCGCGTCCATGCCGAAGCTGGCCAGTGGCACGCGCCCGTTTTTCACGACGACACCTTCGGCGCGCAACAGCCGGCATTGTTCGCGAAAGCCGCGACTGCCTGTCGGCAGAGCAACCTGACCGCTGGAGCGCAATACCCGATACCAGGGCAGGGTCATGCCTGCAGGGGTTTCTCCAAGCAGCTTGCCTACGAGTCGCGCCCTGCCCGGCAAGCCGGCACGAGCGGCAATCGCGCCGTAGCTGGCAACGCGACCGCGCGGAATGGCCGCGATGGCGGCATAGATGCGTGCATGTGCTTCGTTCATGGCGTGATCGGAAAGATTGAACAGGCTCTTTACGCTAGGTCGTGGCACAGTAGCGGTGGTAAAACTGCCTGCCAAGGACATCGCGCCATGCGCCATTTCGAAGCCGTGCGCTCCCACATCGGCAGCATGCATCAGTTGCGCCACAACGACCCATATCTGATCAGCTTCGATCTCACTTTGCCGCACGACCGCCACCAGGGCATCTATCTCGCCGAACTGGAAGACGAGTCCGGTCGCCGCTATCTGCGTATCTCCACCCCGATTGGCCCGCTCGCGGGCACTGACCCGCGACGCTGCCTGCGTTTCAACTGGGAGCAGCGCAAGGGCTTTCTCGCCCTGGCCGACCTGGACGGCTCGCCCTACCTGCACTTGTGCGAGAACCGGCCCTACGAGCTATTGGACGCGGCTGAACTAAAGCGCTTGATCGAGGAGCTGGGCGACCTGGGCGACCAACTGGAACGGATCGTCGCCACGGGTGGCGACGATCTCTGATTGAACGGGCCTGATTGATCGGCCGCTCAGAGCAGCGCAGCGAGACGCACCATGCCGTAAGCAAGCAACGCGGTGACCGGCAGCGTGAGAATCCACGCCCATACCATGCGTTCCACCACCGACCAGCGAATGGCATTCCAGCGCTTGGCGGCGCCCACGCCCATGATCGAGGCGGACACGTTATGCGTCGTCGACACCGGAATGCCGAAGGCCGAGGCGGTAAGGATCACCGCCGCTGAGCTACCTTCCGCGGCAAAGCCGTTGATGGGGTGCAGCTTCACCATCTTGTGACCCAGCGTCTTGATGATGCGCCAGCCGCCGCCTGCGGTACCCGCTGCCATGGTCAAGGCACATACCACGGCCACCCAGGCCGGCACGTTGAAGCCGCCATCCGACGAACCCTGGATGCGCAGGAAATGCAGCCATGCCGGCAGCCCGTCGAATTGTCCGGCGGCCGTCGCGCCAGCCAGGGCCAGGGCGATGATGCCCATGCTCTTCTGCGCATCGTTCATGCCGTGCGCCAGGCCCATCGCGCTGGCCGAGAAAATCTGCGCCTTGCCGAAGAAACTGTTGACGAACGGGGTGCGGCCAAACTTTCGCAGAAAGCCTGTCCGGCTGGAGAGCCAGCTCAGCAGCGCATAAAGCGAACCCATCAGCAGGAAGCCGATGACAAAGCCCATCAAGGGCGACACCACCATCGGCATGATCACCTTCGGCAACACGCCCTTGCCTTCCCACCAGTGCGCGCCACCCTGCGCCCAGATCACCGATGCGAAGTTGTTGCCGGACGAGGCAATCGCCGCCCCCACCAGCGCACCGACCAGAGCATGGCTGGAACTGGACGGCAACCCCATCCACCAAGTGATGAGGTTCCACACCGTCGCCGCCAACAAGGCGCAGATCAGCAACTGAGGTCCTGCCGCAATGACATGCGTGTCGATCAGGCCGGCGGCGATGGTCTTGGCCACCGCGGTGCCCCACAGTGCACCGATGAGATTGGTGACCGCCGCCATCAGCACCGCCTGTCCCGGCGTCAGCACCTTGGTCGCCACCACCGTGGCAATCGAGTTGGCCGTATCGTGAAAACCGTTGATATAGGTGAAAGCCAGCGCGATGAGTACGACGGCAAGAGCAAGGCCGATACTCATGCGCACACCCCGCGCAAGGCACGCGCGAGGACGCAGGCCCGATAGGTGACCGGGCAGCTCAGGTAGGGCGAGGTCATCGGGCGGGCCTCAGGAGTTCTTCAGCACAATCGAGTAGACGGTGTTGCCGACGTCGCGGCACTTGTCGATCGCCTTCTCGAGCAGCTCGAACAGATCCTTGGCCAGCATCGCGCGCATGGCGTCGTTGCCTTCCATGTAAAGCGTCCGGTACGGCGAGAGCAGCATGCGGTCGCCTTCCGATTCCAGCGTCTGCAGGCGGTCTTGCAGCTTCTTGACCGGGTCGATGCGCAAGCCGCGGCGAAGCTCGCCAATCATCTCCGAGACGACCTCGGTGGCGCGCTGAAGCACGTGCGCACGCGCGGCGAAATCGACATCCACCAGGCGCGCGGCAACGATCTCATAGCGCTCGGCGAACTTCTCGATGGTCTTGGGGATCTTGTAAAGCGCCGAATTCAGCGCCTCGATGTCCTCGCGGTCGAGCGCGGTGACAAACGTGTTCACCAGCTCTTCGCTGATCTGCCCGGCGAGCGCCTTCTCGCGCTGGCGAGCCGAAGCGAAGGCGGCCATCACGGGCGCATGGTCTTTGCGCGTGACCAGTTCGTGCAAGGCCTTGGCGCTTTCGCGCGCTGCGTCGGCACTCTGCTCGAGCAGGCCATAGAACTTATCGCCTTTGCCGAAAATCGTTTGCAATGAAAACATGCGGTTATTGCCTGGGTGCGGGGACGGCGTAAATGACGGGTATGTTACAGGACGCCCCTAGTGCACCGCATCACGCCTGCCAGGCAGCGCCTCTTGGGCCTGTGCCAGACACCCGGAGCCCTTCACTGGCGGCGAAGAAGACCCGTCGAGGCCTTACACTGCGTCTCATGCCCATCCGCGACCTTTTCCGCGACCGTCTGCCGTCATGCTGACCGAAATCGCGCTCGTCCTCGTCCTTTCGCTGTTCAACGGCTTCTTTGCGCTCTCCGAAATGGCCCTCGTCGCCTCGCGCAAGACCCGCCTCAAGCACATGGCGCGAACCAGCCGGCGCGCCCGGCTGGCCCTGCGGCATGCGGAGGCGCCCGAGCGTTTCCTGTCAACCGTGCAGGTGGGCATGACCCTGGTGATCCTGATCACCGGCTCCATCGCCGGCGATGTGCTGGGTGACCATATCGCCAATATGATCCATGGCGGCCGGGCGGCCTGGATGGAGCCCTACGCCAGGGTGATCGGGTTCGTGCTCGGATTCACCATGATCTCCTACATCCAGATCGTCATCGGCGAGCTGGTGCCCAAGCGGCTGGCGCTGTCCTCACCCGAGGTGATCTCCGGCTACGTGGCCATGCCGATGCTGGTGCTGTCGCGCGTGGCCACGCCGTTCGTATGGCTGCTCAATTTCTCCAGCGGGGCGCTACTGCGACTGATGAACGTGCGCAGGCGTGGCAGCGACGTGGCCTCCGAAGAAGAAATCCGTCTGCTGGTGGCCGAAAGCGCCGAGCACGGCGTGCTCGATCGCGACGAACACAACATGGTCAATCGCGTGCTCCGCCTGGGCGACCGCAGCGTGGACAGCGTGATGACGCCGCGCACGCGCATCGTCTGGCTGAACCAGGCCGCCAGTTACGAGGAAAACGCCGAGATCCTGCGCAGCACGCCCTACTCCCGTTATCCGGTCTATCGCGGTGACGAGAGCGACATCCTGGGTGTGGTCGAGGTGAAGCGACTCCTGCGCGGCTTTGCCGAAGGCAAGCCTGACCTGTTTGGCCAGCTGTCCAAGCCGCTTTACGTGCCCGCGACAGCGCGGGCACTCGACCTGCTGGAAGAGTTCCGCGACGCGGAAACGCAGTTGGCCCTGGTGGTGGACGAATACGGCGACATCGTTGGCCTGGTCACGCTCAACGATCTGCTCGCGGCCATCGTGGGTGCGACCCAGCTCGGCAGCAGCGGCCCAGAGGAAACCCAACTCATCGTCCAACGCGAGGACGGCAGCTGGCTGGTCGATGGCTCTCTGTCAACCGACGATCTGCGCGAGCTGCTGCACGTGGATTCGCTGCCTGGCGAAGAAGAGCACGAGTACCGCACCGCAGCTGGCATGGTGATGGCCGCGCTCGGACATATCCCGCAAACCGGCGAAGTGTTCGAGTGGCGCGGCTTCCGCGTGGAAGTGGTGGACCTGGACGGCGCCCGCATCGACAAGCTGCTTATCACGCCGGTACCGCGCGTGGATGTGGACGAGGATGGGTTTTGACGCTATCTGGGGACCAACGTCTTTTCAAAGACTCCGCAACGAATAAGTCCTTGCGACCCCACTATCTTATTTCGTCATCCCAG
Source organism: Dyella humicola (assembly GCF_026283945.1). Taxonomy (NCBI): domain Bacteria; kingdom Pseudomonadati; phylum Pseudomonadota; class Gammaproteobacteria; order Lysobacterales; family Rhodanobacteraceae; genus Dyella; species Dyella humicola. Next base: position 52,003 of record NZ_JAPDPC010000004.1, on the reverse strand, counting down.
CGGATGTTGGGAGCCGCTGGGATGACGACTTCTTAGGCGCCTTTGATCTTGTCGTTCGCGATCTGCGCCATGCGTTGCGCATCGGCAAAGATGCCGTGCATCACGCGCAGTTCGCGTTCGTCCATCTGCGCACGCTGGAACAGCTTGCGCAGACGCAGCATGATCGTGGTCGGCGCGCGGCCCTTATGGAAGTCGATGTCGTCCAGCATCTGGCCGAGGTGCTCGTAGAAACGCTCCATCTGGGCCGCATCGGCCGGCAGCTCGGCATCCGCGCGAACCGGCGCCGCCACCTCGCCCAGCGAGGCCACGCGCAGTTCATAGGCCATCACCTGCACGGCCTGAGAGAGGTTGAGCGAGCTGAAATCATCCACGCTAGGGATGCGCACCATGGCGTGGCAACGGGCCAGCTCTTCGTTTTCCAGGCCGGTACGCTCGTTGCCGAAGACCAGGGCCACCTGCTCGCCGCGCGCAGCAGCGGCCAGCGCGCGGCTGGCGGCCTCGCGGGGCGAGATTTCCTCCAGGTCGACGCCGCGGCGCCGGGCCGACAGGCCCAAGGCGAGGCTGGTGCCTGCCAAGGCATCGACCAGACCCTCATGGATGCCAGCGCCTTCCAGCACGTCATCGGCGCCAGCCGCCAGCGCCGAGGCCTCCCGATCGGGGAAACGGGACGGCAACACCAGGTCCATACGCCCAAACCCCATGGTGCGCATAGCCCGCGCCGAGCTCCCAATGTTGCCCGGGTGCGAGGTGCGCACCAGTACGTAGCGGATGCGTGCGGCAAGGTCGTTATGGGTGGTCATGAAGGGGAAAATCGCAGCAAAACGGGGGCAAAGCTTGGAAATTGTGGGCCGATCTGTCAAACACCCCCCAGCGGGCCCGCCCCGGGCCGCCCGCCCGCGCCCGCCTTCTCTGCTAAACTCCGCGGCCGAAAACCCCGTTCTTTTGCAAAGTCGAAGCCATGCCCAGACCCGCCGTTAACGTCGCGGTGCGCGCCGCGCGCTCCGCAGGAAACATCATCCTGCGTTATATGAACCGTATCGACGGCCTCAATATCGTCGAGAAGCAGCGCATGGATTTCGCCTCGGAAGTCGATCGCCTGGCCGAGGCCGAGATCGTCAAGGAACTCAAGCGCGCCTACCCCACGCACGCCTTCCTCGCCGAGGAAAGTGGCGCGACGGGCAAGGGCCCGCTGGTATGGGTGATCGACCCGCTCGACGGCACTCACAATTACTTGCGCGGCATCCCGCATTTCAGCGTTTCGATTGCGCTGCTCGACAAGGGCGAACCGGTCTATGCCGTGGTGTTCGACCCGCTGCGGGATGAACTGTTCACCGCCAGCAAGGGCGATGGCGCCTATCTCAACGACCGCCGCATGCGCGTCAGCAAGCGCGAGAACCTGGGCGGGGCGATGATCGCGACCGGCTTCCCTTATCGTCAGCGCGCCCATCTGCAACCGCAGCTGGACATGACGCGCGCCATCCTCGGCCAGGCCGAGGATATTCGCCGCTCCGGCTCGGCAGCATTGGACCTGGCCTATACGGCTGCAGGCCGCTACGACGGCTTTTTCGAGATCGGCCTCAAGCCCTGGGACATGGCCGCCGGTGTGCTGCTGGTGCGCGAAGCAGGCGGTCGTTATTGCGATTTCGCCGGCCGCGACGGCATCCCGGCGAGCGGCAATATCGTCGCCGGCAACCTGCATGTGGCACAGGCCATGGTCGATGCTTTCAGCGCGAACGCCACACCGACGCTGCTGAAGGCCTGAGCTGGCTAAAACAGCACCATGGCGACTTGATTCGCATGCTTTTGCGATCACGCCATAGCTAGCGATTCGTGCATTGCCTAGGCAATTACTTACGCGTACATTGAACGTAATAAAGGCGTCCTTGGGCGCCTTTACTGCTATCCGGCACCTGACCAACTCGCGCGCGTGACCAGCGCATGCGATGCGCAGCGCCCAGCAGCACACGGGGAAATCCAGACATCCATTCAGCGCTCGTCGCTGACTGCTCTTTTTCTGAGGGGGAGAAGAACGTCATGTCCAAAGCACTACGTGCCTTCATCGTGTTGGCCGTCGCATCCGGGGTCTTCGCGCCCGTTGCCCATGCATTTACCAATCCGCCCGACCAACACGTCGAGATGGGCGGCCACAACGATACCGCGACGACCATTCAGCGGAATTTTCCGGCACCCGAGTCGGCATTGTGCCTGGCAGGCGAGTGCGTGAAGTCGGCAGCAGCGACGTTGGCGGCCCCGCGCGCAGCCACCGTAGCGGCGCAAACGACCCAGATCGTGTGCCAGGGTGTCACCTACAACCACCCGATTCCCTACGATCTCAATGGCGATTGCGTTTCCGATATCTTGTGGATGAACGACCAGACCCACCAATTTGGTTGGTGGCTGATGGGCCCTCCGTACACGCAGAGCGGCACCCAATACCTTTCCCGAACCGTTGGCGGAACCTTGTCAGTGACCCCCGGGTACTGGATTGCCGCCAGCGGCGACTTCAACGGTGACTTCAAGGCCGACCTGGTCTGGACCAGCAACAACCGCGACCTGTATCTATGGACCAGCACCGGCACGGGTTTCAGTTCCCAATATATCGGCACGTATCCCGCGGGCTGGAAACTGGTCGGTGCCGCGGATATCGACGGTGACGGCATTGACGACCTGATCTGGGAAAACGACGAGGCCTGTGAATACGGCTATTGGTTGATGAATGGCAACACGGTGAAGTCGAGCAAGGCGATGTCGGTCACCTGCGGCTTCCAGATCCATTTCATCGAGACCGCGTTCGACTCCAACACGGGAACGACGCCCGCCATCTACTGGGTCAACGTCAGCAACCCCAATTTCCCGGCCAACGGCGTCTATCGCTGGCTGCCCCAACAGCAGACGTTGAATTCCGCGTTTATTGGCTTTCAGCCGCAGGATCTGACCTACGTTGGAGGCACAACGCGCTACGGTGCGTCAGCGCTGGTCTTCAGCAATTCGAGCGGCGCCCTCTCGATCTGCTCGGACGGGCCATCCGCGTGCACTAACTTTTTCAGTGCCCCGTCCCCGACCGGACACTCCGTCGTAGCTGCGGGACACTATTCTGGCCATGTGGCCACGGAAGATCTCCTGTGGACCAGCGCCAGCAATGACTTGATCATTTCGTCGCAGATATACAACCCGAGCGCACTGACCACCACCTACTCGCAGTTCTACACCGTGGGCAGCTACCCCGCGGGCTGGCACATCGTGAGGCCCGGCGCGCAGAACTGACCTGGCGCTACTGATGGCCTGAGGAAGATCAACGGATGTATCAAAGGCGCCCACCCGGGCGCCTTTTTTGTTGGTCCCGTCATCTCTTTAGGCTTGCCTTATGTAGGAGCGCCTAGGCGCCTGGCTCGATTTCGCGCAGGAAACCACGCAGGAACGGCACGGTGATGCACCGCTGCGCGGCGAGCGAGGCCTGGTCGAGGCGGTCGAGCAGATCGAGCAGCGCCCCCAGGTCTCGCGCATAGCGATTGAACAGCCAGTCCAGCACCGTGTCGTCAAACTCGATGATGTTGCTAAAACAGCACTATGGCGACTTTGATGCGCATGTTTTTGCGACACCGCCATAACTAGCGACTCGTGAATTGCCTAGGCAATTACTTATGCGTACATTGAACGTAATAAAGGCGTCCTTGGGCGCCTTTATGGCTATCCGGCACCTGACCAGTTCGCACGCCCCATCCGCACATGGGATGTCCAGCGCGACGGCCGGCAACACAGGGGAAATCCAGTCATCCATTCAGCGCGCGTCGCTGACTGCTCTTTTTCTGAGGGGGGAAAGAACGTCATGTCCAAAGCACTACGTGCCTTCATCGTGTTGGCCGTCGCATCCGGGGTCTTCGCGCCCGTTGCCCATGCATTTACCAATCCGCCCGACCAACACGTCGAGATGGGCGGCCACAACGATACCGCGACGACCATTCAGCGGAATTTTCCGGCACCCGAGTCGGCACTGTGCCTGGCAGGCGAGTGCGTGAAGTCGGCAGCAGCGACGTTGGCGGCCCCGCGCGCCGCCACCGTAGCGGCGCAAACGACCCAGATCGTGTGCAAGGGTGTCACGTACAACCACCCGATTCCCTACGATCTCAATGGCGATTGCATTTCCGAACTTCTGTGGATGAACGATCAGACCCACCAGTTTGGTTGGTGGCTACTGGGTTCGCCGTACTCGCAAAGCGGCACCCAATACCTTCCCCGAACGGTCGGCGGCACCGTCTCAGTGACTCCAGGGTATTGGATTGCCGCCAGCGGCGACTTCAATGGCGATTTCAAGGCCGACCTGATCTGGACCAGCAACAACCGCGACCTGTATCTATGGACCAGCACAGGCACGGGTTTCAGTTCGCAATATGTCGGCACTTATCCCGCGGGCTGGAAACTGGTCGGTGCCGCGGATATCGACGGTGATGGCATTGACGACCTGATCTGGGGAAACGATGACGCCTGTGAATTCGGCTATTGGCTGATGAACGGGAATACGATCAAGAGCACCAAGATCATCAGCACAACCTGTGGTTTCCAGGTCGCGTTCATCGATACCGCATTCGATTCGCCGAACAAGACTACGCCAGCCATCTACTGGATCAATGTCAGCAACCCTAACTACACCTCCACGTCCCTCTATCGCTGGCTTCCTCAGTCCGACACACTCAATTCGGTGTTCCTTGGCTACACAGGAGGTGCCTCCATCATCGGAGTGCAGACCCAGGTGATGTATTCGCCCCTGTTGATACTCAACCAGGCGGGCGTTCCCGAGACGTGCCAGGACATCCAGAATCAGTGTTATCCGAATACGGCGGGTATATCCATCCCCGGACCCGGCCAATATTCGATCGTGGCCGCCGGACACTACAGCAGCCCCGCGTCGCAGGACCTGCTGTGGGCAAGCACTGACGGCGGACTCGTCGTCGCGAACTACACCTTGACGGGTTCTTACCCTGGCGCGGCCCCGTACAACTTCTACAAGGTGGCTGGCTTTCCGACTGGCTGGCACATTGTGCGTCCAGGCAAGCAGAACTGACGACGAAAAAAAAACGGGGCCCATGGCCCCGTTTTTTTATGCCAGTGGAATACGCCGTCGTCACACCTGACAACGGCGTTCCACGAACGACTTACTTCAGCAATTCACGCAGAAACGGCACGGTGATGCGCCGCTTTGCGGCAAGCGACGCCTGGTCAAGCCGATCGAGTAGATCAAGCAGGGCGCCTAGGTCGCGCGCATAGCGGGAGAACAGCCAGTCCAGCACCGTGTCGTCGAGCTCGATGCCGCGGGAGGCCGCCTGTTGCCGCAGCACGTCGCGGCGCTCGGCATCGTCCAGCGGCTTGAGCAAGGCCTGCTGGCAGGCACCCAGGCGCGAACGCAGATCGGGTAGGCCCAGGCCCAACTGGGAAGGCAAGGCTTCGGCAGCAAACAGCAACGCCGCGCCTTCGGCCTTGGCGCGGTTGTACACATCGAACAGGGCGTGTTCGGCGTCGCGATCGCCCACGATCGCGCCGAGATCATCCAGCGCCAGGAACTCGCTGCCAGCCACGCCGCGGATGGCAGCCGCCTTGTCGCGCAAGCTGGCCAGTGGCAGGTATTGCACGGTGCGCCCACCCTCGACAGCCGCCTGGCAGGCAGCCATCAGCAAATGGCTTTTGCCACTGCCGACCGGACCACAAAGGTAGAGCCACGGTGCGCCAGGCGTGCGCGCCAGCTGCTCCACCGCAGCAAGCGTTGCGGCGTTGGCACCGGGATGGAAATGTTCGAAGCGCTGGCGGCGGGGCCAACGCAGGGCGAGCGGCAACTGCGGAATCATCTTTGCGGTACTACGTCCTTATCGCCGACGTGAGCGACGACCGTGCTGGTCTCGACCGTGCCATCAGGCGTGTCGACCGTGACATCCACCTCGGTGCGCACCGGTTCACTACGGCCGTCTTGCATGTACAGGTCACTTTGCCGGTAACGCTCGCCCAGGTAACGCAACAGCACCAGGATCACCGATGCCGCGGGCAAGGCCAGCAGGACGCCGAGGAAGCCGGCCAGGTAGCCGCCCGCGAGCACGGCGAAGATCACGGCCACCGGGTGCAGGCCGATTTTTTCGCCCACCAGTCGCGGCACCAGCACATAGCCTTCCAGCAGCTGGCCGGCGGTGAAGATGCCGATCACGATCAGCACATGATTCCAGTCGCCGTACTGCACCACGGCGGCAATCAGCGCCGAACCGAAACCGACGATGAAACCCAGGTACGGAACGAAGCTGAGCAGTCCGGCGACCATGCCGATCAGCGGGCCCACCGACAGCCCCATGATGGTTAGCGAAGCACCATAGAAAATGCCCAGCGCCAGCATCACCAGCAGCTGTCCACGCACGAAGGCGCCCAGCACGCTGTCGACTTCCCGCGCCAGCTGGCGGATGGTCGGCTCGATCGAGCGGGGCAGCATGCGATCGATCCAGGTCACCAGGCGATCCCAGTCGCGCAAGAGATAAAACGCGACCACCGGGATCAACACGAGGTTGGTCAGCCACATCACCACGCCCACGCTCGAACGGGAGATCTTCCCGAGCACGCTCGACGCCACTCCGCCAATCGAACCGATATGGTCCTTGAGCTGGGCCATCAGGCGATCGGTATCGAAAGCACGGGGATCCAGGTGCAAGGTGGCCTGCACCCACGGCAGCGCCGTGCCGCGAACCCAGTCCACGTAGCGCGGCAAGTTCTGCACCAGGTTGTCGACCTGGCGCGAAATCAATGGAATCAGCAGCAGCAACGCGCCCACGGTCAACAGCAACAACCCGGTGAATACGATGCTCACGGCCAACGTGCGTCCCATGCGAAGGCGCTGCAACCGATCGGCCAATGGATTACCCATGTAGGCCAGCATCGCCGCGAACGCAAACGGCATCAGCACCGGCGCCAGCAGCCAGAACACATAGACGATGGCCGCGCTGATCGCGAGCATCTGCCAGCGGCGGGAGGTGTCATGTGTCATCGACATGGCTCATCCAATGAGGTTAGGCAGTTTGACCCATGCCGGCAGGCATCGCCAGAGCGACGCCGCAAGACGTCACTACCGGTTCGCTTGACTCAGTGGACCCAGCGCAAACTGGCATCAGCCTCGCTGTGCGAGTCCCCGCGCAACAATCGCCCACCCGCAGCGAGGCTGTTGGACAACGCATCCATCGGCAGGCTGGCCTTGACGGCGAACAACATGCCGTCGCTTTGCGCGCTCATCGTGGTCACCTGGCGCACGGCCGGGTCGGCGCGCAGCGTGGCCAGCAGATTCGCGTAATCCATGGCCGAATTGATTCCGGAGATCCACAGCTTGCCGTCGATATTGGCCGAACCAATCACGTTGAGCTGCTTGGCCAGGCGATCTGCCAGGCCGTTGCCGGCGTCCGTGAGGACCGCGGCCGCGTTCGCGCCGTCGTTGTTCCATCGCTGCTGCGGGCCGCCGGACACCAGTACCCAGTCACCGCTGTTGCCGTGCACCTGGCCCAGCAGGATCAAGCCTGTCTTGTACTGCCTGGCCAGCGCAGCCACCTGCTCGGGGTCGGCGCTGGTGAGATTCGGCGTGTCGCCGGTCTTGGCGGGATCCGCCAGCACCGTGCTGTAGCCGCGCGCCGCGATCGCCTGGGTGAGTGCGGTCAGCGCGTCCTTGGTCAGCACGCTGCCGTCCTCGTCGCGCACCACCAGCAGCACCGGCGGCTTGGACCCGGCACTGGCCACGCCCATCTGGGCCACGGCCCGCTGGACCGCGGCCTGATCGAAGGTCACCTGCAAGGCCAACCCGGTCGCGGCGCGCTGATACTGAAATTGCTTCACGATGCCGGCGGCCCCCTTGAGCACGTCGGCATAACCCGGCTTGCTGCTCAGGTCCTGCCCTCCGGAGGTCCGCGCCAGCACCTGGGCCAGGCCATCGCTGAATGCGTTGTTTCGCGCCGCATCGCTGGTATCGGCCACCGAAACCACCACCGTGTACGGTGACACCTGCTCTTGCGCATGCACGGACAGCAGCGGGGCAAGTCCAAGCATCAGACAAACGAGCAACAGACGGGACAGGCGCATGAGGCGGGGGAATCCGGAGGGGAACACCGGGAAGTCTGCCCAATCCGACCGGCAGCGTCCATCGGAAGTGGCCCCGGATCGGCACTAGGCCTCAGTTGCGCGTGCTCGCGGCGAACCGCGGGCAGGCCCACGTCTACGCTGCTACAATTCAACGTTTCTCCACGCCGGGTTGCCCCCATGTCCGACGCCCTTACCTACCGCGCCGCTGGCGTCGATATCGACGCGGGCAATGCCGTGGTCGAACGCATCAAACCGCTGGTCAAGCGCACCTTCCGTCCCGAAGTGATGGGCGGCCTGGGCGGCTTCGGCGGCCTGTTCGACCTGTCCGGTCGCTTCAAGGAGCCGGTGCTGGTCTCGGGCACCGATGGCGTGGGCACCAAACTCAAGCTCGCCCAACAGTTGGGTCGCCACGACACCATCGGCATCGACCTGGTCGGCATGTGCGTCAACGACGTGCTGGTGCAGGGCGCCGAGCCGTTGTTCTTCCTCGACTACTTCGCTACCGGCAAGCTGGATGTGGACACCACGGTCGCGGTCGTTGGCGGCATCGCCAAGGGTTGCGAGCTGGCGGGCTGCGCCCTGATCGGTGGCGAAACGGCGGAAATGCCGGACATGTACCCGCCGGGCGAATACGACCTGGCCGGCTTCACCGTGGGCGCGGTGGAGAAGTCCGCCCTGCTCAGCGGCGAGGGCATCGTGGCCGGCGACGTGATCCTGGGCGTGGCCTCGTCCGGCCCGCATTCCAATGGTTACTCGCTGATCCGCAAGATCGTCGAGCGCGCGGGCAGCCCGCTGGAGCTCGACCTCGGCGGCGTCTCGCTGGCCGACGCGCTGATGGCGCCGACCACGATCTACGTGAAGCCCCTGCTGGACCTGCTCAAGCACCAGTCGTTGCACGGCATGGCCCACATCACCGGTGGTGGCCTGAAGGAAAACATCATCCGCGTCGTACCCGATGGCCTGGGCATCGCGCTCGATGCGTCCACCATCGTGTTGCCGCCGGTGTTCGACTGGCTGATGCGCGAAGGCAACGTGGCGCGCGAGGAAATGTGGCGCACCTTCAACTGCGGCGTGGGCTTCACCATCATCCTGCCGCGCGACGCCGTGAATAACGCCTCGGCCTTGCTGGCCAAGCATGGTCTGGCCAGCTCGGTGATCGGCGAGATCGTGCCCGCCCAGGGCGACGAGCGCGTGCACATCGGCTAAGCCTCGTGTCCTTGCCGCGTCTTCGCGTTGCCGTGCTCGCCTCCGGGCGCGGCAGCAATCTGCAAGCCTTGATCGCTGCACGCGATGCGGGCGAGCTGCCGGTCGACTTTGTGGCGGTCGGCAGCGACAAGACCAAGGCGGGCGCGTTGCAGCTGGCCGAGGCGGCCGGCATTCCCACCTTCACGCTCGATCCCAAGCGCTACGCCCATCGGCGCGACTACGACGTCGACCTGTTCGCGCGACTCGATGCCAGTGGCGCGCAAGTACTGGTATTGGCCGGCTTCATGCGCATCATCGATGGTGAAACGCTCAAGCCCTGGGCCGGACGCATGATCAATGTCCACCCTTCCCTGTTGCCCAAATACCGCGGTTTGCATACGCATCGCCGCGCCTTGGCAGCGGGAGACGCGGAACATGGTGCCAGCGTGCACTACGTGACCGCGGAACTGGATGGCGGCCCGGTGATCGCACAGGCGCGCATCGCGATCCAGCCCGGCGACGACGAGCACAGCCTGGCGCAACGCCTGCTTGTTCACGAGCATCAGTTGCTGCCCGCCGTACTCCGTTTGATCGCGCAGGGACGTCTGGCCTTGGCGCAGTCCGATATTGTCGAACGGGATGGCCAGCCCTTGCTTGCGCCGCTGCAACTACGCGACGGCGATTTGGTTGACTGAGTCCGGGCCGACCCTCTACGACCCGTTCAGGATGAGCGCGTAGACTTTGGACCTCATGACCAAGCCAACCTCCATTCGCACGATCGCCGCCGGCCTGGTGCTGGCGCTCTCCACCTCCGCCGCACTGGCCGCCACACCAACGCCGTTCACCGCGACCTATCAGGTATCGCAAGGTGGACAGGTGATGGGCGAAGCCGTGGTGACGCTCAAGTCGGTCGGCAACGGCTTGTGGGAATACAGCAACCAGACTCACGGCACGGCGGGCCTTGCCGCCGCGCTGGGCGCCAACTCCACCGAGACGACCCGCTTTCGCTGGAACAACAACGCGCCGGAAACCGTCAGCTACGACTACCACATGGACGCCGCGATCAAGAGCAAGCAGCGCCACATGGAAGTGAACTGGAGCAGCAACCAGGTCAGCGTGGATGAAGGCAAAGGACCGATGACCTACGCCAGCGTGCCAGGCATGGTCGACCGCAACACCGCACCGCTGGCCATCGGCATGGCGCTGCGTGGCGGACAGCAGACCGTTGCACTGCCCGTGGCAGTCAAGCGCAACGTTGAGAACCAGCAGTTCAAGGTGGCTGGCAAGGACAGCATCAAGGTGCCGGCCGGCAGCTTCCAAGCGGAACGGGTCGAGCGCAGCGACAGCGACAAGGCCTTCAGCGCCTGGTATGCCCCGCAGAAATATCCGGTGCCGGTGAAGCTGGCGCAGAGCGATGGTGGCAATCTGGAATTGCAGCTGGTGAGCTACAAGAACGGCAATTGAATCGCGCCCCGCCTCTGATCGTCATCCCCGCCTTCGCGGGGATGACCGCAAAAAAAAGGCCGCTGTCGCGGCCTTTTTTTATCCCTGGGAAACCCGCGCTTACGACGGCAAGCGGCGAATCTTCGCGCCCAGCACGCCTAGCTTTTCCTCGATGTTCTCGTAGCCGCGATCGATGTGATACACGCGATCCACTATGGTGTCGCCCTCGGCGACCAGGCCAGCCAGTACCAGGCAGGCCGAGGCGCGCAGGTCGGTGGCCATGATCGGCGCACCGCTCATCTTCGCGACACCCTTGATGATCGCGGTATTGCCTTCAAGGCGGATATCGGCGCCCAGGCGTTGCAGCTCCAGCGCGTGCATGAAGCGGTTCTCGAACACCGTCTCGGTGATCACGCCCACACCCTCGGCCACGCAATTGAGCGCGGTGAACTGCGCCTGCATGTCGGTCGGGAACGCCGGGTACGGCGCGGTGGTGATATTGACCGCCTTGGGACGACGGCCGCGCATGTCCAGCTCGATCCAGTCGGCGCCGGTGGAGATATGCGCCCCCGCCTCTTCCAGTTTCGACAGCACCGCGTCCAGCGTATCGGCGCGGGCGTTGCGGGCGCGCACCTTGCCGCCGGTCATGGCCGCACCGACCAGGAAGGTGCCGGTTTCGATACGGTCGGGCAGCACTTCGTACTCGGCGCCATGCAGGCGCTCCACACCGTGGATAACCAGGGTGGAGGTACCTGCGCCCTCGATCTGTGCGCCCATGGCGATCAGGCAGTGCGCCAGATCGACCACTTCCGGTTCCTGCGCGGCGTTCTCGATCACCGTGGTGCCCTGGGCCAGCACCGCCGCCATCATGATGTTCTCGGTACCGGTGACAGTGACCATGTCCATCGAGATGCGGGCGCCCTTCAAGCGCTTGGCCTTGGCCTTGATGTAGCCATTCTCGACGATGACTTCGGCGCCCAGCGCCTGCAGACCGCGAATGTGCTGATCAACCGGACGCGAACCGATAGCGCAGCCGCCCGGCAGGGAGACTTCCGCTTCGCCGAAGCGCGCGACCAGCGGGCCCAACACCAGGATCGAGGCGCGCATGGTGCGCACCAGGTCGTACGGCGCGAAGCAGCGATCGGTGGAACGCGGGTCGACATGCATCTTCATGCGGTCGTCGAGCACCAGCTGCGTGCCCATCTGGCCGAGCAGCTCGATAAACGTGGTGACATCGTGCAGGTGGGGCACGTTGCTGATCGCCACCGGCTCGTCGGCCAGCAGGCATGAGGCGAGGATGGGCAGTACGGCATTCTTGGCGCCGGAAATGCCTACCTCACCGTGGAGCGGCACGCCGCCACTGATCAGGATCTTGGCCATCGTAGTCCTTGCGAAAGTGCGTGGGAGTCACAGCGCAGCCGTCAACGGCGCGCCGCGATCTCCTCGGGAGTCAGGGTTTTCAGGGCAAGCGCATGAATCGCACCACCCATGAGATCCCCCAGGGTGGCGTAAACCAGGCGGTGCCGTGCGAGCGGCAACTTGCCAGCGAACTGTTCAGCCACCACTTCAGCTTCGAAGTGCACGCCGTCGTCGCCATTCACGGCCGCCCGCGCACCGGGCAGGCCTTGTTCGATCATTGCCTGGATGGTGGCAGCGTCCATGGGATTGGTTGTTCCACTTGCAGAGGGTTGGTCAACGTCGTGGATTCGAAAGGCCGGTGAATCCAATGCCGTCGACTATGACGTTAAAATGCGAATATGCCATGTTAATGGAAAACCTCTGTCGCAGAAACGACACGCGTACCCGGCGCAGCCCGCCTACCGACCGCAAGCAAGCGCCAACGCCATGATTTAACGGAATATTTCAACGTCACTGCAAGCTTTTTGGCGATGACGAAATTCCGGCACCAACCCCGAGGATGCATGAACGCCCACATCGCCCCAGCCAGCCAGAACGCGATCAACGCCGAGAACATCGTGCAGAGCGCCCGCACCGTGATCGCCACCGAAGCGGCAGCCATCCGCGACCTGGAGACGCGAATCGGACCGGAGTTCGTGGAAGCCTGCCGCTTGATCATGGCTTGCGCCGGGCGCGTGGTGGTCACGGGCATGGGCAAGTCCGGCCATGTCGCCCGCAAGATTGCCGCCACCCTGGCTTCCACCGGCACGCCAGCCTTCTTCGTCCATCCGGGTGAGGCCAGCCATGGCGACCTGGGCATGATCCTGCCGCAGGACGTGGTGCTTGCGCTCTCCAACTCAGGCGAAACTGACGAAGTGCTGTTCATCCTGCCAGTGATCAAACGCCAGGGCATCCCCTTGATTGCGATTACCGGCAATACGAATTCCTCGCTGGCAGACGAGGCCAACGTCCATCTGGATGCCAGCATCGCCGCCGAAGCCTGCCCGTTGGGGCTGGCACCCACCGCCAGTACCACGGCAGCCCTGGTGATGGGTGATGCGCTGGCCGTGGCCTTGCTGGAGGCACGCGGCTTCACATCCGAGGATTTCGCCCGCTCGCACCCGGCCGGCAGCCTCGGCCGCCGCTTGCTGCTGCACATCAGCGACGTGATGCACACGGGCGAAGGCATTCCTGCCGTGTCACCCGACGCCTCGCTGACCGAGGCATTGATGGAAATGACCCGTAAGCGTCTGGGCATGACGGCGGTGATCGATGCCGACCGACACCTCCTTGGCGTGTTCACCGACGGTGACCTGCGCCGGGCCCTGGACGACGATGGCGTGGATCTGCGCGGATCAACGGTGGCCGCACTGATGACACGTGGCCCCAAGACCATCAGCGCCGACAAACTGGCCATCGAAGCCGCGCAATTGATGGAAAAGCATCAAATTCACGCCCTGCTCGTGGTCAACGACCAGCAGCAGGTGGTGGGTGCACTGAACATTCACGACCTGCTCCGCGCCCGTGTGGTCTGATCCGGCCGTTCGGCCGTTTCAGGCCTAGGCCGCATCGCCGCGTCCACCGTCCGGGCACGCCCGACGTTTGACGGTACCGCCCTTCCGCCCTCCTGCCGACACCTCCTATGTACCTGGCCGACCTACCTGCTGACATTCTTGACCGTGCTGCCAAGATCCGTCTCGTCGTCTTCGATGTGGACGGCACGCTGACCGACGGTCGCCTGTGGTACGCCGAGGACGGGCATGAAACCAAGGTGTTCCATGTGCACGATGGCCTGGGCCTCAAGCGCCTGCTGGCCAACAACGTGCAGGTGGCGATCATCTCGGCGCGCATCAGCCATCCGGTCGCTCTGCGCGCCGAAGAACTGGACATTGCCCATGTCTACCAGGGCCAGTCCGACAAGCGCGCCTGCCTGGAGCAGTTGATGGAAGCCCTGTCGCTGACGCCGGAACAGGTGGCCTTCGTCGGCGACGACCTGCCCGACCTGCCGCCCATGCGCATCGTCGGCCTCGCCGTGGCGGTGGCCAATGCCCATCCGTGGATTCTCGAACAGGCGCACTGGCGGACCCGCCTCAACGGAGGCCTGGGTGCCGCACGCGAAGTCAGCGACATGATCCTGCACGCGCAAGGCAAGTCGGCCGCCGAGCGGGAGCGTTGGCAGTGAATCTGCGTAGATACCTGCGCGACCGGGGCATACCGGTGGCGATCGTGTTGATTGGCCTGGCGACGGGCGCCGCCCAGATGTTGTACTGGTGGCTGGCACCTACCCCGAAGGAAAGCGACTTCGTCGGCCCACCGCGCTCGGGTTACGTGCTGACCAACTTCAAGCTGTGGGCCTTCGGCGTCGATGGCCTGCCCAGCTTCCGCATGGTCGCGCCCCACCTCGAACGGCGTGAGAACGACGAATCGCTGTACATCAACACGCCGAATTTCGAAATGCCCTCGAACCAGCCGGGCGTACCTCCATGGCTGGGTAACTCGCTGTACGCCTGGGTCGACAAGAGCGGGACCCTGCTGAAACTGCAAGGTCCGGTATTCATGCACCGCGCCGCCTTCGCCGAGACGGCCGCGGCGGAAATGCATACCTCGGACGTCACGGCCTGGCCCAAGGAGAACCGCATGGAGACGGCGGCTCCCGCACATATGGTGCAGGGCGACAGTAAACTTAGCGGAGTTGGCATGCGTGCCAACCTCAACACCAATCATCTGGAGCTGCTCGATGAAAGCCACGGCTCGTTCCCGCCGCGCAAAAACAGGACCCAAGCTGGGTCTCAGCCTGCTGTGCCTGCTGTGCCTGCTGGGGCTGCTCATCCTGCAGCCGGCGTTAGCCAAGCAGGATGACCGTAATCAGCCGATGAATTTCGCGTCCAAGACCGTGGACGGCTTCAACCAGCCCAACACCATCACCACCCTCACGGGCAATGTGGTGGCCACGCAGGGCACCATGAAGGTCACCGGTGACGTGGCGAAGTTGCATCTGGACGCCGATACGCAGGTCGCACGCATCGTGGTCACCGGCAAAATGGCGCACATCGAGCAGTTGGACGACGCCGGCAACCTGATGCAGGGCGACGCCGACACGCTCGACTATGACAACGTCAACGGTATTGCTGTGCTCATCGGCAACGCCGTGGTGCGACAGCAGGGCCGCGGCGAGTTCCATGGCGACAAGCTCACCTACAACACCAATACCGCGCTGATCACCGGCCAGGCGGGTGGCGACGGTCTGGTGCACGGCGTGATCCTGCCCAAGGTGAAGCCCGGCGCGCCCGCCGCAACGCCCCCCAAGCCAGCACCGGCGCCCGCTCCAACCACGCCGACCAAGCCGGCGACCCAGCCGACCGGGAACCAGTAATCGATGCTTTCTGCTGAAGGGCTACAAAAGAGTTTCAAGGCGCGCCAGGTCGTACGCGACTTCGCCTTCTCCATTCGCGAGGGCGAAGTGGTCGGCCTGCTCGGTCCCAATGGCGCCGGCAAGACCACCTGTTTCTACATGGTGGTCGGCTTGATCGAGGCCGATGCTGGCGTCATCAAGCTCGACAAGCAGGACATCACCGGCCTGCCCATGCATTCACGCGCCAAGCTCGGCATTGGTTACCTGCCGCAGGAAGCCTCGGTGTTCCGTCGGCTCAGCGTCGCCGACAACATCATGGCCGTGCTGGAGCTGCGTGAAGGCTGGGATGAAAAGCGTCGTACCGCCGAGCTGGAAAGTCTGCTGGACGAATTGAAGATCGCGCACATCGCCGACCAGAAGGGCATCAGCCTCTCCGGTGGCGAACGTCGCCGCGTGGAGATCGCCCGCGCCTTGGCCGCGCATCCCCGCTATATGCTGCTGGATGAGCCCTTCGCTGGCGTCGACCCGATTTCGGTGGGTGAAATCCAACGCATCGTGCGCCATCTCAAAGAGCGCGGCATCGGCGTACTCATCACCGATCACAACGTGCGTGAAACCCTTGGCATCTGCGACCGCGCCTACATCCTCAACGATGGTGAAGTGCTCTCGCGCGGCACGCCAGCACATATTCTTGCCGACGAGAAGGTGCGCGAGGTCTACCTGGGTCGCGAGTTCCGCCTGTAACAGCCCAGCTACAGCAGTAAATCAGAGGTAGTACACGATTCCGCCTTTGACCTATGGCCGACCCTGGGCACAGGCGTTAGGATGACCCGGAAGTACATCCGACCCGGCTGGCATGAAACCCGGACTGCAGTTTCGACTCAATCAGCAGCTCACCCTGACGCCCCAGTTGCAGCAGGCCATACGCCTACTGCAACTGTCGCAGCTAGAGCTGGAGGCCGAGCTGCGGCAAATCGCAGAGGGCAACCCGTTGCTCGAGTTTTCCGAGGACAACCCGGAAGACGTCGATGGCGACGAGCGCGAGGTCGTGGATCTGCTGCCGGCCAGCAGCACCAGCACCTCCAGCAATGACACCGTGGACGACGCCGAAGCGCCGGAGTGGAGCGACAGCGACGGTGGCGGCGAAGATCCCATCGACTTCTCCAGCAGCGGCAGCGCCACGCGCAACAACGGCAATGCCGATGACGACGGTTTCGAGCCGCAAAGTGCCGCGGCGGAAACGCTGCAGGAACACTTGTTGTGGCAGCTCAACCTCACGCACATGAGCGTGCGCGAGCGCACCATTGCCACGGTGCTGATCGATGCGCTCAATTCGGACGGCTACCTCACCGAAACCATGGAGGCGCTGATCGGCGCCTTGCCGACGGATCTGAAGGCCAGCGCGGCGGAAGTGGAGAACGTGCGGCGTGCGCTGCAACGCTTCGATCCCACCGGCGTAGCCAGCCTGGATTTACGCGACTGCCTTCGCGTCCAGCTCGAGCAATTCGATGCCGACCTGCCACAGCGCGAACTGGCGCTGCGCATCGTCGAAGGCGAACTTGAGCTGCTTGCCCGCAACGACATCGCACGACTCGCGCGCAAGCTACGCGCCAGCGAGGACGACACCGCGGCGGCCGCCGTGCTGATCCGCAGCCTCGATCCACGACCTGGCGCCGCGCTGGACGTTACGCCGGTGGAGTACGTGGCACCGGATGTCTATGCACGCAAGGACGGCGGACGCTGGCGCGTCAGCCTCAATCCCGACTGCCAGCCCCGACTTGGACTCAACCAGCACTATTGCGGGCTGATCGCGCAGGCGCGCGGCACCGATGCCAGCTGGATGCGTGGCCAGCTGCAAGAGGCCCGCTGGCTGATCAAGAGCCTGGAATCGCGCGCGGAAACGCTGATCAAGGTGGCCGAGGCCATCGTGCGTCGGCAAAGCGCCTTCCTCGATTACGGCCCTGAAGCGATGCATCCACTGGTGCTGCGCGAAGTTGCCGAGGAAGTGGGCATGCACGAGTCGACGATATCCCGTGTGACCACGCGCAAATACATCCATACGCCACGCGGTACTTTCGAACTGAAGCACTTCTTCTCCAGCGGCGTCTCCACCGAAGACGGCGGCAGCGCCTCGGCCACCGCCATCCAGGCCATGCTGCGCAAGCTGGTCGACGCTGAAGATCCGCGCAAGCCGCTTTCCGATCAGGCCATCGCCGAGGAGCTGCACCGCAAGGGCATTCAGGTGGCGCGCCGCACGGTAGCCAAATACCGCGAGGGCATGCGCATCCCCAGCTCCAGCGAGCGCCAGCGGGCAAGCTGATCACTCTGCGACGAAGCATCTCGGGAACTTGCCGGGATAAAAGACGTCCCCATTAAAGGAGAGAGTCCCGCCGGAGGAAAACCTGTCATGTCCAACTCGTGAAGGTCCGCATAACGCGGACTTTGCGGTAGAAGTGCATAGTGAATGCCCTGCCTTGGCGAGGAGACGGGAATCCCCCCTATGGAGCACCCCGTTAGTTGAAGGTGTGAATGAAGGTGTGTCGGCCACGGTCCCGCGACCGGCGCATCGACCCCAGCCGCGACCAGCGGCAAGTACCAGAGGAGGCGCAACATGCAAGTTCAACTCAGCGGTCAGCAGATCGAAGTCACTCAGGCTCTTCGGGATCACGTGAACAGCCGGCTCGACCGCCTTACCCGCCTCGACGACAAAATCCTCAGCCTCAGCATCGTGCTTTCAGTGAACAAGCTGCAGCAACGCGCCGAAGGTACGGTCAACGTCTCGGGCGCCAGCCTGCATGCCGAAGCCCTTGAGGCCGACATGTACGTCTCCATCGATGTTCTGTTCGACAAGCTGGTCACCCAGCTGCGCAAGCATCGCGAAAAGATTTGCGACAAGCACCAGCGCGCCGTGCGCGAAGAGCGCCAATTCGGCTGACTTGGTGCCCCGGCCCGCTCCGCTCCGGGGCGGGCCGTATCCCCACTTGGAACCTAGCCTAAGCCCCTTCTCCCCGGCGGGGAGAAGGAGTAAGGGCGCCAGCCACAAAGCACGCGGGAAGGCGTCTGTCGGTGCGAACTGGCACAATGACCAGGTAGCCGCCAGGGTCCATACAGGTCCCGCCACGCGGCGCAAAGGACCTGGATTGGATCGTCTTACCGCACGGCAACTCTACGATGGCGTTCATGAGCGTATGGCTCTGCGCTGGGTTTCCGGCATGCGTGGCGAATCGCGCGTACTGGAACACGGTGCCACCACCGTCCGCCGCCCCTCGCTGATCGGCTATCTCAACGTCATTTACCCGAACAAGATCCAGATCATCGGCACGGAGGAGCTGAACTTCCTCGACGGCCTGGATGCGCGCCAGCGCTGGGAAGCGCTCAACAAGATCTCCGCCTACCAGCCGGTCGCGATCATCGTGACGAAGGATCAGGCGATTCCCACCGACCTGCGTGAAGTGGCGGAGGAAACCAATACGCCACTTTGGATCAGCTCCAAGCGCGGCCACGAACTGCTGACCTGGATGCAGTACTACCTGGCGCGCTTGCTCGCGCCTAAGATCACGCTGCATGGCGTGTTTCTTGAGGTGTACTCCATCGGGGTCCTGATCACCGGCGAATCAGGCTCCGGCAAGAGCGAGTTGGCGCTGGAACTCATCAGTCGCGGCCACCGCCTGGTGGCCGACGACGCCACCGAATTCACCTTGATTGCACCGGACGTGATCGACGGTACCTGCCCCGAATTGCTGCAGGACCTGCTGGAAGTGCGCGGCCTGGGTGTCCTCAACGTGCGCGAAATGTTTGGCCACACCGCGGTCAAACCCTCCAAATACATTCGCCTGGTGGTGCACTTGAAGCCACTTCGTGAAGGGGAGGATACCGACGGACTCACCCGTCTCACCGGTGACATCGGCTACCGCGATATCCTAGAAGTGAAGGTGCCGATGATCACGATCCCGGTGGCACCAGGCCGCAACCTGGCTGTGCTGGTGGAAGCCGCAGTGCGCAACCATATGCTCAAAAGCAAGGGCATCGACCCGGCCCAGACCTTCATTGATCGCCAGGCGCACCAGATGCGCCGGCTGCCTCCGTGGTGAACCCATGAGCGACACGACACCCGGCCAAGCCATCCACCAGCCCGACACGATCCACCTGATCGTGCTCTCCGGCATGTCTGGCGGCGGCAAGACAGTGGCCCTGCGCGCCCTAGAGGACCTGGAGTTCTACTGCGTCGACAATCTGCCGACTGCACTGCTGCCGCAGTTGGTGGCCGCGGTGAGTCGCGGCATGAGCGACAAGCGCCGCAACGTCGCCGTGGGCGTGGACGTGCGCAACCGTGAGGAAGACCTCAAGCGGATGCCCGAGATGTTGTCGGAACTGGCGGCGGAAGGTGTCGATGCGCACCTGATCTTCCTCGACTGTCGTGACGAGGTACTGATCAAGCGCTACTCCGAGACGCGCCGTCGCCACCCGCTTTCATGGCGCGGGTTGTCGTTGGCCGACTCCATCGCCGAGGAACGACGCGTGCTGCGCTCGCTTTCGTCGATTGCCGACAAGGTGATCGACTCCAGCGACATGAACGTGCACCAGCTGCGCCGGCTGATCGCGACCGGCTATGCGGAGGCCACCGAAGGGCTCACGCTGATGTTCCAGTCGTTCGCGTTCCGTCGCGGCCTGCCGCTGGACGCTGATTTCGTGTTCGACGCGCGCTGCCTGCCCAATCCGCACTGGGACCCCAAGCTGCGCCCGCTTTCAGGCAAGGACGCGCAGGTACGCGACTACCTGGAGGCCCAACCGCTGGTGGCCGAGTATTTCGCCGATACAGCACGCTGGCTGGATGCCTGGCTGCCTCGATTCGAGGCGGACGATCGCAGCTATGTCACCATATCCATCGGTTGCACCGGTGGTCGCCACCGCTCGGTCTATCTGGTGGAAAAGCTGGCGGCCCACTATCGCGCGCAGCGTAACGGCGTGCTCACCTTCCATCGCGAACTCGAGTGATTGCCATGCTGTCTAAATTCACTGATCGGAACGGCACGCCGTCATGAGCGTCGGCGTATTGCTGATGACTCACGAGGCGGTCGGCAAGGCCTTGATCCTGGCCGCCCATCACGTGATACCGAAGCTGCCTTTGCGTGTGGAGGCGGTGGAAGTACCCGCACAGTCCGACCCGGATGTCATGCGAACGCTTACTGCCAAGCATGCCCGGGCCCTCGACGAGGGCGATGGCGTGCTGGTGCTGGCCGACCTGTATGGCGCCACGCCCTGCAATATCGGGCTGTCGCTGGGCGCGTTGGGTGTTCGTTTGCGCTGTGTGTCGGGGCTCAACCTCCCGATGCTGCTGCGCGTGCTCAACTATGCAGAAAAACCATTAGACGAACTGGCGGAAATCGCCGCCAGCGGTGGACGCGGGGGAATCTTCATCGATCATGCTTGAACAAGAGATAGTCGTTTCCAACAAGCTCGGCCTGCATGCCCGTGCCTCGGCCAAGCTGGTGCAATTGGTGCAGGGCTTCAAATCCACGGTCTGGCTGGTCAGCAAGGGGCGCGAAGTCAACGCGCAGAGCATCATGGGCGTCATGATGCTCGCAGCCGGCATCGGCACGCAGCTGACCGTGCGCGCGGATGGACCGGATGAGGAATCCGCCATCCATGCCGTGGTCGCCCTGTTCGACCGCAAATTCGACGAAGGAGCCTGAGTGGGGACAGTCATCGCCCGAGCCCAGCGCCAGGAGGCCGTTTCCACGGCCCCATGCATGGTGGCGCGCCACTTTTCCGGGTCGGGAGAGAATGCTGTTGTGGTGGCCGGATGCCGCCGCGTTGACCGACCGAGCAGGTCACCTCACCAGGGAGGGTACGCATGAGACAGATACTGACTGGCACCACGGCCGCACGGGGCATGGCCCTGGGACGGGCCCGCCTGGTCCAGCCAAGCCGCTACCTGGTCGACACCCGTCCACTGAACGAGGATGAGGTCGAAGTCGAACTGCAGCGCCTGCATCGAGCGCTGGAAACCGCGCGACAGGAACTGCGCGAGTTGCGCGGCAAGCTGCATGGTGCCCTGGCGCGCGAGGTGAACGAGTTCATCGACGCGCACAGCCTGCTGCTGGACGACCCCGAGCTGCTGCGCGGCCTGGACGACCTCGTACGTATCGGCCATTACCGCCCAGGCGCCGCGCTCAAGAAGCAGCGCGATCGCCTGGCCGCCGTCTTCGAGGCGATGGACGACCCCTACCTGCGGTCGCGCAAGGAAGACGTCGATCAGGTCATCGGTCGGGTCATTTCCGCGTTGCAGCGCCAGACCAGCCGTGAAGAACGCAAGCTGGCGGCGCGCGTAGGCGAAATCTTGATCGCCGATACCATCGCGCCCGCCGACATGGCGCACCTCGCGGGTAGCGGCCTGCTCGGAGTGGTGGCCAGCTCGGGCAGTGCGTATTCGCATAGCGCCATCCTCGCGCGCAGCCTGGACCTGCCCATGCTGGTGGGTGTGCGCGATGCCTTGTCGAGCATCCACGATGACGACCTGATTCTGCTCGACTCCGAGCGCAGCGAAGCCGTGGTGCATCCCACCGCGCAGGATCTTGCCCGCTACCGCTCCTGGCAGCGTGAGGCCGTGCAGGAGGGCCGCCGACTGGCCACGCTCGCCAATGCCCCCACGCGCACACGTGATGGCATCGACATACGCCTGCTGGCCAATGCCGAGATGCCGGCCGACATCGCCATGGCGCGCGCGCGCGGCGCGGATGGTGTCGGCCTTTATCGGACTGAATTCCTGTTCCTGCGACAGAAGGGCCTGCCCACCGAGGACGAGCAGTTCATCGCCTATCGCGATCTGGTCCTGGGTATGGGCGGCCTGCCGGTCACCATTCGCACGCTGGACCTTGGCGCCGACAAGGCCGATGCCGCAGGGCTGGTCTTGCGTGGCGAGGACAATCCGGCGCTGGGCGTGCGCGGCGTGCGCCTGTCGTTGCGCTATCCCGCCGTGTTCACCACGCAGATTCGCGCGATCCTGCGCGCGGCCTGCTACGGACCGGTGCGCGTGCTGGTGCCGATGGTGACGCAGCCCGACGAGCTCATCGCCGTGCGCACGCTGTTCAAGCTGGCGCGCCAGGAACTCAAGCGCGAGAACGTGGACCTGCCGGAGAAGCTTGCGCTGGGTGCGATGGTCGAAGTGCCCGCCGCGGCGATCAACGTGCGTGCCCTGCTGGAGCATGCGGACTTTCTCGCCATCGGCACCAACGACCTTGCCCAGTACGTGTTGGCCGCCGATCGTGGCAACGATGCGCTGGACAACATCTACAACCCACTGCAGCCCGCGCTGCTGCGCCTGCTGTCCTATGTGATCAGCGCCGGACGCCGCGCGAAGAAGCCAGTGAGCCTGTGCGGTGAAATCGGTGGCGATGTGAACTTCACCGCTCTGCTGCTGGCGCTGGGCCTATGCGAGTTCAGCATGCACCCAAGCCAGCTGCTGCATGTGCGCGATCGCCTGGCCACGCTCGATCACGCCAGCCTGCGCGCCAATGCGCCACGCATCCTGCGCGCACATACGCACGAACAGGCGGAAGCGCTGCTCGCCGAGATCATTGGGTAAACAGTCGCCGTTGAGCGGGCGCCAGCGACCTCAGCCACGCCCGCCGAAGGTGTCACCCAGAAACGCTTCGATCAAGGCACCGCGATAACGCTGGCGATGCAGCAGCAGTGACAGCTTGCGCTGCAAATCGAGAAACGGTGTCTTCAGGGTTTTCAGGCGCCCGCTCACCACCGCATCCGTGACGGCCACTTCGGGCAGACACGCAATACCGAGACCTGCAATCACCGCCTGCTTGATCGCCTCGGTCTGGTCGAGCTCCAGCACGGTCTCGCCCATCGGCAAACTGGATAGCGCACGCTCGCTCAAGCTGCGCGTGGCCGAACCGGGTTCACGCAACACCCAGCGCGCCCCGGCGAAGTCATCCGGTTGCAATCGTCGCTTGCGTGCCAATGGATGATCGGGCGACACACACACCACCAAGGCATCGTCCCGCCAGGGACGCACTTCCAGCGAAGGATGCGCCACCGGCCCTTCCACGCAACCCAGTTCCAAGGCGTGATCGAGCATGGCCGCGGCGATCTCCGCGGTATTGGACACCCGCAACCGCACCGAGACATGCGGATGCGCACGCACGAAATCGCCCAGCAGCTCGCCCACGCGGTAATTGCCAACGGTGTTGCTGGCACCTACCCGCAATTCGCCGCCCAAGGCTTCGGCACTACCGCTGCCGATTCGTCCGAATTCGGCGTAGCGCTCCAGCAGCTCCTGGGCAAACGGCAGCAGCTCGCGCCCCCGCGTATTGAGCCGCAGGCGACCGCGTTCGCGCGCGAACACTTGCGCATCCAGCTGCCGTTCCATCTCGGCCAGGGCCATGCTCGCCGCGGGCTGGGTGAGATGCAGCGCTTCGGCGGCGGCACGCACGCTACCCAGCCGGGCGACCTGTACGAACACCTCGAGCTGGCGGGGGCTGATATTGATCATCAGCAAATCTTATTCCTCCCATCAGAAATTCAAAGTTTTATTGATGGACTGACGAGCGGAGAATGGCGCCGTTGAAGGAGATCGCCATGAATGCCCCCGCCGCGACACTTACCGCTCCCACCCTCAATCAACGCCTGCCGGGCTTGCTGCTTTCGGTGGCCATCGCCCTGGTGGCGCTGGTGCTGGGCAAGGCCGTACCGCTTATCGGCGGCCCGGTGTTCGGCATCGTGCTGGGCATTGCGGTGCGCAACCTGGTGGCGCCCGGTGGCAGCTATACGCCGGGCATCCAGTTTGCCGGCAAGCAGGTACTGCAGTGGTCGATCATCGCTCTGGGCTTCGGCCTGAGCCTGAACCAGGTCGCCAAGACCGGTCTGGAGTCCCTCTCGGTCACCCTGGTGACCATGACGGTAGCCTTCCTCACCGCCTGGCTGCTGGGGCGCCTGCTGAAGGTGGACGACAAGCTGAAGATCCTGATCGGCGTGGGCACGGCCATCTGTGGTGGTTCGGCCATCGCCGCGGTGACGCCCATCATCAAGCCGGACGACCATGACACGGCGTTCGCCATTTCCACCATTTTCCTGTTCAACCTGGTCGCAGTGCTGCTGTTCCCGCTGCTTGGACATCTGCTGCACCTGTCCGACCTTGGTTTCGGCCTGTGGGCGGGCACGGCGATCAACGACACCTCGTCGGTCGTCGCAGCGGGCTACAGCTTCAGCAAGCAGGCTGGCGACTACGCCACCATCGTCAAGCTGACCCGCGCCACGCTGATCATCCCGGTCTGCCTCGTGCTGGCCTTTGCCACGGCCTGGAAGCAAAAGAAGCAGGGCGCCAGCGATTTCAGTCTGGCCCGCATCTTCCCCTGGTTCATCCTGTGGTTTCTGGTGGCCTCGGGTGTGCGTTCGGCCGGCCTTATTCCCGCAGCGATCCAACCCGCACTGCATATGGCAGCGGAGTTCTTGATCATCGTGGCGCTTACCGCCATCGGCCTCTCGGCCAACCTGCGTCGCATGGCCTCTACCGGTGCACGTCCTATCCTGCTGGGCCTGGGCGTGTGGGCGGCGGTAGCCGTCAGCAGCCTGCTGGTGCAGTTGGTGATTGGGCAGCTTTAAGCGCCTCTCAACGCCTCAAGGAGATGCGCAACCTAAGCCGTCATTCCAGCGGCTCTCAACAGCCGAATGGCTGGTCAAGCTGGGACGACGATTTGGAGAGGTTGAGGTTTGAGACTGCTCGCGTCGTCAACCTGAAGCCTTGTACGAGCTCAAGCCTTGCCCTGCTCCACCAGCGTCAACGCCACCTTGTCACGTAGATAGACCGGTAGCGCATGTTCAGGGGCACTGGCCCGCCCCGCCCTGAATTCCAACGCGGCCAGTTCGGCCACATGACGCGCCTGCGGATAGCAGGCGCCATCGGCAGAACGCAGTTCGCCGGTGAGGCGATCGCGCAATACATCGGCATAAGTGGCCCAGCCCGTACCGACCACATGCCAACTGGGTGCCTGTGAAAGCACCAGGGCACCGGGCATGCACACGCGCTCCTCGTCGAGCGCAACGAGGCCGCCGTTGTCGTCACGACGATAGCTCGCCGCATAGATCTCACCCATGCGGGCATCGATCACGGCGAGGATGGCGGCATCGTCTTCCGGCGCTTCCAGCGCCAGCGCCGCCAGCGAGGACACCGTGATGACGGGGACATCGAGCGCCAATGCCATGCCCTGCGCCAAGGAGATACCGAGCCGCACGCCGGTGAAGGCACCCGGCCCGCGCCCTACGGCAATGGCGTTGAGCGCATGACGGCCGAGCCCGGCTTCGGCCAGCAACGCATCGGCCATGGGCAGCACCAGCTCCGTGTGTCGACGGGGAGCAATCTCGCTGCGCGCGATCACTTCATCACCATGGATGAGGGCGACGGAGCAGGCTTCGGTGGCGGTTTCGATGGCGAGCAGATTCATGACCGCTCCATGATAGCGGGTGCCGGCCCCACCGCGGTGGGAACGCTGACGTACCAGTCGATACGGCGGGTCAGATACATCAGCAGGGCCACCGTGAGGGTGAGCACGAAGGCGCCGATCAGCAGCGCGTACTCCTCTGCAGCCAGCACCACATAGAGCATGGCATAGACCAGGGCCAGCGCGCCGCCCAGCAACAGGCCCGCGCGCCGCGCAGCGAGCACGGCCATCGCATAGCCGCCAATGATCAGCACCACCGAGGTCGCCGCAACCGCGTACGCCCCACCGAAGCCGACCTGCTCGGACAGCGCCAGCAGCAGCACGTAGAACGAAGTGAGTGCCGCACCGATCAGCAGGTATTGCACCGGGTGAACGCGCAGCCGCTTGAGCACTTCGAACAGGAAAAACGCCACGAAGGTCATGGTGACGAAGAGCAGGCCGTACTTGCCTGCACGCACGTTGCGCTGATAGACGTCCACCGGCTGGAACAGCGCCACGCCAAACGGCGATGCGTGCACGGTGCTGTTCACTCGTTCATCGCTCGCGCTCCAGTACTGGCCGTAGCTTCGATTGAGGTCGAGCATATGCCAGCGCGCAGTGAAACCATGCGCATCGACTTGCCGCTCCACCGGCAGGGCCGCGCCGATAAAGCTGGGATCGGGCCAGGGCGCGTGCACTTTCACGTCCATCGTGCGCGCCCACGGCAGCATTTGCAGCGACTGCGTACCAGCAAGGCGAAAATTCAAGGAGAAGTCGATGGGCTGCCCGTTCAACGCATCGAGATCGACAGGTACCGTGACTGTTGACCAAGGCCCGAACGTCGCGGCCGATGAGGAAAACTGCTGTGGCTTGGCATTGATCACCAATTCGGTCACTTCCTGCAGGCCACGCAGATCACCGACAACCAGCCGCAGCTCGGCCTTGTCGCCCTGCCATGCAGCGCTATCGAGCTGCCTGAATCGCGCGAGATCTCCCGGCAGGAAGCGGCCGTGCAAGCTCACCGTCGATGCGAACACCGGGGCCTCGTAGATGCCGTAGCGCCGCTTGTCGACCATCATGGCGACATCCATGCTGGCGGCGTCCGGCAAGACCATGGTCGTGCCTTCCCGTACCTTGGTTTCGTTGCTTCCCGTGTCGACGCTCTGACGCGTGGGCACGGCCAGCACCAGGCCGCCCAGCACTTGCTCGCCGCCCCAGCCTTGCGCGATCTGGTCGACCGCCGACTGGCGCATGCCTTGGCGCTCGTCCACCAACGACTGCACCTTCCAAAGCGGGAACAACATCAACAGCGCCAACAGACCGATGCCCAACACCTTGGCGGTCCAACCTCGCATCCAGCTTCCCATGGCCTTTGTCTCCTGAGGACAGAGCCTTGATGGAAACAGTCGCTGCGGCAAGACCGCGGGCGCACTGCGGTCAAACCCCGGCGACTTGATGACGAAACGAAGACCGGCCAGAGCGCTCGCAAGCCATTACCTCCCGGGTAATCGCCTTCGCGCCATGCCGGCTTCAAGCTGAGCTCACTTCAACGAGACAGCAAGGAGTAGGTCATGCACAACGCCCACAACCTCATCGAACGCTACATCGACGGCTGGAACGAAACCGACGCGCTGCGCCGTCGCAACCTGATCGAAGACGTCTATACCGAGCACGCGCGCTACACCGACCCGATGATCGATGCGAACGGCTGGGAGGCCATCGACGCCACCATCGTTGCGGTGCAGGGCATGTTCCCTGGCCATCGCTTCAGCCTCGCCGGCCCGGTCGACGCACATCACGACACGCTGCGTTTCCAATGGCATCTGGCCGCTCCCGGTGAGGACGAGCCACTCGTCGTTGGCTTCGATGTCGCAGCACTGGAACACGGCCGCATTCGCCAGGTGTTCGGCTTTCTCGACAAGGTGCCGCAGGCAGCCTGACCTCATCCAGCGAGCGGCTACGGCCGCTCGCCTTCACCGGAGACACGCCATGACACGTTTCAAAACCAGCGACGGCGTCACCCTCGCCTACCAGGATTGGGGTCACGGCAAGCCCATCGTGTTCGTCCATTCCTGGGCACTCGACGCGCAGATGTGGGCACCGCACATGCTGCACTTCAACGCGCTGGGCATGCGCACCATCGCGATGGACCGGCGCGGCCATGGCCGCTCCGAGCGGCCCGGCAGCGGTTACGACTATGACCGGCTGGCCGACGATCTGGCCGAATTGATCGAGCATCTCGACCTGCGCGAGGTCACCCTCATCGGCCATTCGATGGGCACCGGCGAATGCATTCGGCTGCTCTCGCGCCATGGCGACACGCGGGTGGCGCGGATGATCCTGCTTGCGCCGATCGCTCCCTGCTACCTCGACGCATCCGGTGCGGCGCTGCCGGCCGGCGCCGTCGACTCGGTGCTGGCGCAGATCCACGCGGATTTCCCGGGCTGGCTCGCCGACGGCGCGAACGGCTTCTATCTTCCCGCCGAAACGGGCACGTCCGATGGCATGATCCGCCGCACCATCGACATCATGCTTGGCACGTCCCTGCATGCGGCCACGGCGTGCTTTCGCACTCGTGTCGGTGCCGACTTCCGCGATGAGCTACGCCACATCGATGTTCCCACGCTGGTCATCCACGGCGATCGCGATGTGAGCGAGCCCGTCACGCAGGGTCGTGCCATCGCCGCACTGGTGCCGGACTGCCGCTATGTGGAATACCCCGGCGCCCCGCACGGCATCTACCACACCCATCAGCAGCCCTTGCTGGCGGACATGCAGGCCTTCATCGCCAGCCGTGCCGTTGCATGACTCTCGGCGCAGGGCAAGCCTGGCGCAGCGTGGGATCATCGACCTGCGCCGGCCGCCCCCAGCCGACCCGGCGTCACCAGGAGCTTTTGCATGAATGCAGTCGCTGTCCCGCATCGGCCCGTCGGCGATCTATTGCGCGAGTGGCGACGGCATCGCCGGCTCAGCCAATTGGACCTGGCCACGGGCGCCGAGATCTCCACCCGCCACCTCAGCTTCGTCGAATCGGGTCGCTCACAACCCAGTCGTGACATGATCCTGCACCTGGCCGAGTATCTGGACATCCCGCTGCGCGAGCGCAACGCGCTGCTGGTCGCCGCGGGCTTTGCCGCGGCCTTCCGCGAACGTGCACTGGCTGATCCCGCACTGGATGCCGTACGCGCCACCATCGATCTATTGCTGAAAGGACTCGAGCCCTACCCGGCTCTCGCGGTGGACCGTCACTGGAACCTGATCGCCAGCAACCAGGCGACGCTGCGCTTGTTGTCGGGACTGTCCGAGCAGTGGTTACGCCCGCCGATCAATGTGCTGCGACTGAGCCTGCATCCGGCCGGGCTGGCCCCGCGCATACGCAACCTGCCGGTATGGCGGGCGCATCTGCTCGATCGCCTGCGCCGACAGATCGACGCCAGCCAGGACCCGCAATTGATCGAACTGCTGCGCGAACTGCATGGCTACCCCTCGCCCACCGGCGAGCCTGCCCAGACCACCACGGGCCTGCCTAACGCGATCGCCGTGCCCATGGAGCTGGAGCTCAACGGCGAACTATTGTCGATGCTGAGCACGACCACGGTATTCGGCACACCGACCGACATCACCCTCGCCGAGCTGGCGTTGGAAGCCTTCGTGCCGGCTGACCAGGCCACCATGGAGCGCTTGCGCGTGCTCGCCGAATCGTGAGCCCCGTTTCGGCCAGCCAACTCAATCCGGTGGCTGCCACAACTCCACGCGCGTGCCTTCGGGATCCATGATCCAGCCGAAGCGACCGAACTCGCTGTCCTGGATGTTCTCATCCACCGTCACGCCGGCTTCGCGCAGCTGTGCCAGCAGGCCATCGAGATCGTCCACGCGGAGATTGATCATGTACGGTTGCGCGCTCGGTGCGAAATAGTCCGTATCCGCCGCAAACGCCGACCACAGCGTATAGCCCTTGCGCTGCTCGTCTTCGTCGAAGCGCACGCCGCCCCAGTCATCGACCGGCAAGCCCAGATGTTGCGCATACCAAGCGCTCAAGGCCTTGGGATCGCGAGATTTGAAGAAGATGCCGCCCAGACCGATGACCTTAGCCATGCTCTTATCCTCTCGAAGTGAAACCACTACGCGGGTGAAGATACCTCGTCCTCGAAAAACGCCTGCACGTCCTTCAATTCGCGCGTGCGCGGCATGGCCGGAAGACTGGCGAGAAACAAACGCCCATAGCCCTTGCTGGTCAGGCGCGGATCGCACAGCACCAGTACGCCACGATCGCGCACGTCTCGAATCAAGCGGCCGGCACCCTGCTTGAGCGCAATGACCGCGCTGGGTACCTGCCAGCCCATGAAGGGGTTGATGCCGGCATGTTCCAACGCCTCCAGCCTCGCTTGCAACACCGGATCGTCCGGCGCGGCGAATGGCAGCTTGTCGATCACCACCACGCTGAGCGCTTCGCCCGCGACATCCACGCCTTCCCAGAAACTGGCCGCGCCTAGCAGCACGCCGTGACCGCTTGCGCGGAATTCTTCCAGCAGGCGGTGACGTGGTGCGGTGCCTTGCACGAACAACGGCCAGGGCACGCGCTCGCGCAGCAGTTCCGCCGCGCGGCGCAGTGCGCGATGCGAGGTGAACAGCAGGAAGGCGCGCCCGTTCGAGGCGTGCAGTACAGGCAGCACGGCATCGAGCACGCGGTCGGTATAGTCCCGCGTGGAAGGATCGGGCAACGGCGTCGGTAGATAGCACAGCGCCTGGGTGGCGTAGTCGAAAGGACTCTCCACCTGCAAGGTCTGCGGATCTTCCAGACCGAGCTGGCGTGCGAAGTGATCGAAGCTTCCCGCCACCGACAACGTGGCCGAGGTGTGGATCCATGCCGCCTGCGTCTGTTCGCGCATCGCGCGCAAGGGCGCGGCCAGGTCGAGTGGTGTGGCGTGCAGCGCAAAACCGCGCGGGAACAGCTCGTACCAGCGCACATCCCGCTCGCTGTCACGCTCGGCGATACGATCGAGGCGTTCGCTCAGATGCGCTGCGCGCTCATGGGCGTTGGCGAAACCACGCGAGCGCTCAGCCTGCGAGGCCAGCGCGTCGGTGAGCGCGGCCAGCACTTCACGCACATCGTGCAGCGCGGTGTGGATGGATGCACTTGCTTCCAGCAGGTGCAACGGCCCGCGTTCCGGCAAGGCATCCATCGCCAGCCGCAAGCGGCGGACGGCGTCCTGCAGCGCTTCCGCTGGCTCCAGCAACAAGCCGATCGCGCCGGTGACGCCATTGCATTCGCTCAGGCTGTCCTGCGCCAGCTCGGTCAACTGGCGCGCGCTGATGCTCTGCGAAAAGAACTGCCCCGCCAGCTCGGGTATCTGATGCGCCTCATCGAGAATGAAGGCATGAGCGCCGGGCAGGATCTCGCCGAAGCCTTCCTGCTTCAGGGCGAGGTCGGCGAACAGCAGATGGTGATTCACCACCACCACGTCGGCGTCCTGCGCTTCGCGCCGGGCTTTCACCACGTGACAGTCATCGTAGAACGGGCATTCCACACCCAGGCAGTTGTCGGGTGTGGAGGTCACGCGAGGCCACAGCGGCGATTCTTCCGGCACCTCCGCCAGCTCCATGCGGTCGCCGCGCCGGGTACGTGCGGACCACGTGCGGATCGCTGCCAGCTGCGATGCCTGCGCCCGGTCGAAAGTGCCACCCTCGCGCACGGTCTGGTCCAGCCGGTACAGGCAGAGATAATTGGCGCGGCCCTTCAATAGCGCCGTTTTCAGCCGCGCATCCAGCACCGAACGCACGCGCGGAAGATCGCGGAAATACAGCTGGTCCTGCAGCGCCTTGGTACCGGTGGAGACGATCACGCGCTGGCCGGACAACAGCGCCGGCACCAGATACGCAAAGGTCTTGCCGGTGCCGGTGCCGGCCTCGGCGATCAGGGTTTCGCGCTCGGCGATGGCGTGCTGAACCGCACGCGCCATCTCCTGCTGAGCGGCACGTGGCGCGAAATTCGGCAGCTCGCGGGCAAATGGGCCATCCGGGCCCAGCAGCGCGGCCATATCCTCGTCATCAATCATCCGCGAAGTATCGCCGACCTGAGCCGCGCTCGCGAATGTCCTAGACTGCGTAGGCACCTGTACGCGGAGCTCATCCATGCCCACGCCCATCAGCGGTATCGGTCAGATTGCCATCACCGTCAGCG
This sequence comes from Dyella humicola, assembly GCF_026283945.1. Taxonomy (NCBI): domain Bacteria; kingdom Pseudomonadati; phylum Pseudomonadota; class Gammaproteobacteria; order Lysobacterales; family Rhodanobacteraceae; genus Dyella; species Dyella humicola. Next base: position 19,926 of record NZ_JAPDPC010000004.1, on the reverse strand, counting down.
ATGTCGACCTCGCGCTCGCGTTCTACCGCGACATTCTCGAATTGCCGTTCCTGTTCCGCCCTGCCCCCAATCTCGCCTTCCTCGACAGCGGCGGCGTGCGCCTGATGCTGTCGACGCCCCAAGGCGCGGGCAAGGTTGGTAGCAACTCCATCCTGTACTTCAGAGTGGCCGATATCAGCGACACCTTCTCAGCGCTGCTGAATCGTGGCGCCGTCGGCGAGCGCGAACCGCAAGCCACGGCCGAGCTGTCCGATCACACGTTATGGCTGGCTTTCCTGCGCGATCCCGACGGCAACCTGGTTGGGCTGATGGAAGAACGCCGACGCCCGGGATAAGCGCGACTCGACCTGCCACTGAATGACCGGATGCACGCCAGGCCTGCCCGGCGTGCACCGCCCGTGCGGATCCGGTCGTCCGCTCACCTTGCAGGGTGCGGCTTCGGGGCGCCGCATCATCAAGGTTGCCCCCCGATGGGCTCGGGGGGCTTTCCCAGCTAAGGTTTGTCGAGAGGCAGCCCTATGCGCCGATGCAGGAGCGTGGCTTGTACGCCTGGGCCCGGAGCCTCCCAGCTATAGCGAAAAGTCATACTGGATCTGGAAGCGCGCGTAGCGCGGCGTGTTGAAGTACTTCGGCAACCGGTAGTGCGTGTAGCTGGTCTTGCGTCCTGCTGCCGAAATGGTCTCGAACTGTTCGTAGACGAAGGTGGGCGAGTCGTTGTCGAACAGGTTGATCACCGAGAGTTGCATGCTCAGGCCCTTGGCCCACGAGGGCTGATACATCAGATTCGGACTGACCGTCCAGAGCCATGGCGTGCGTCCCGCGGTGCCTTCCGCGCTGATCTGGCCGTTGCAGACATGAAACGCCGCGCCATAGCCAAACTGCGTGCCGAGCGTACCGCCGCCACCGCCATAGCAACTGATCGGGGCGCCCGATTGCGCCAGTACGTTGAGACCTGCCGACCATTCCGGCGTGAACTTGTAGGCGCCATACACTTTGAAGCTATGGCGGCGATCGTTCGGCAGGTAGCCATTGGCACCTACCATGACCTCAGGGAAGTCGAAGTCAGACGTGGTGCCGGTGTCGCTCTGGCCGTTGCTCGACTTCACCAGGCCCTCGGTGTTGCCATAGCTTTTCGACCAGGTGTACGAGGCATTCACGTAGTACTTGTCCGATTGCTTCTCGGCGCTCAACACCACGCCCTGATAGGAGCGTTTGGCGCGGGGGCCGAGCACGCTGCCCGGAATCGTCACATCGAACGTGCGCGGCGTGCTGTCCAGCGTGGTGGTCAGGCTAAGCGCACTGCCCGGGTTGTAGATCCAACAGCCGCCCATGCCCTCGGGCACGCTCCACTGGTCGTCCCAGGCGTCGGCCACACCATGCGTCACCGCCTGAGCGTAAAACGGACGCGAATCGCAGGTGTCGTCGATGCCGGTGCGCAGCTTGCGGTAGGTAGCCTTGACGCCAACAGTCCAGTTGTCGAGCAAGGCCATGTCGCTACGTACGGCCTTCTGGAAACCTAGGATGTACTCATCCTGCACATACGGCTTCAGATCCTTGGAAGCCACCGCCTTGGGATTCGGCGTGCTGCCATCCTCGCCGTTGATGACGTAATGCCCTTGGCTACCCTTTTCACCCACCAGCACCGGCGAACCGTCGGGATTGATCGCAGAGTAGAGGCTGTCGTCCTCGGTATAGAGCGAGGCCGTGGCGGCGCGCAAGGCAACGTTGGCGGCTATCGGCAACGAGTAACGACCAGCGCTGCCCGAGACCTTGAACGACGAGTCACCCATCACGTCCCACGAAAAACCCAGGCGCGGTTGCCAGATATTGTCCTGTTTGACAAAGGTCTCGCCGCCACCGTTCTTGTTGTTGAAGCTGTCGTTGCGGATGCCGCCATACAACATCCACTTGTCGGTGACTTGCCAGTGGTCTTCCAGGTACCAGGACTTCTGGTAGACGTCGATATGGCCGCCGGTGCGGAAGTTATAGGTCAACACCAAACCCGGCGCTTTCGCGGTGGGTTTAGAGTAGTAGTAGTTATAGGCGCCCCCTGAGTACGAGGTGCCCGCGTCGGATGACCACGTTTCGTCCGAATAGCCGCCGCCGATATCGTGATCGCCTAGCTTCCAATCCAGGTCGACGCGCCATGCCTTGCGCTGATCCTCGCCGCCATACACATCAACGCTGCTGGTGATGGCGCAGGTGACCGGACCCCATGGCGTGCCGTTGTACGCGGTGTAGGCGCAGCCGGAGGTGGGTGCGTTGATGTCTCCGCTGTAACGGGTGTAGATGCCCGTAGGGCTGACCGTATACGTGGAATTGTCGCTATCCATCTTGCCCCACAGGGCGGTCAGCGTCAGGTCATCCGTGAGATAGCCGGTGTATTTGAAGATATGCGTCTGTCCACCGAAACGTGTGTACAGATTGCCCTTGTACGAGGTCTTTGACGGCACGCCATCGACGTAGGGGGCGTTGTAGTAGTTGTAGGTATTCCTGTCGGTGTTGTTGAAGCCCGTGTATTCGAGATGGTTGCTGTTGTCGATGTTCCAATCGATCTTCACCACCCAGTACGGACTGTTGGTGGTGAAGTCGTACGCTGTGGATGCCGAATTCGAATTGCTGAGGCTCGTGGTCGACGAAGCGCCATACGTGGTACCCGTCGACTTCGTAAACTCGCCCAGAGCGAAGATGAAGAGCTTGTCCTTGATCAGCGGGCCGCCCATCCAGGCATCGTAAGTGTTGCTGTTGCTGCTGTTTTTGTCGTAGTTGCGGAACGTGGTGCCATTGCTGCGCATCACGTTCGGCGGCGTTTCGCGCGCCCAGTTCGGCGCCGTGGTCCAGCTCACTCCGCCTTTCCACTCGTTGGTGCCACGCTTGATATTGACCGAGGTCACGCCGCCGGTGGAAAAGCCGTACTGCGCGCCGTAGCCGCCGGACTGCACGTCCAACTGATCGATCGCCTGGAACGGCACCTGGCCGAATGACAGGTTGTCGTAGAGATTGGTCACGTTGAAACCGTTGACGTAGTAGCTGTTCTCGGCCACGGACGAGCCACCGAACGACGGCAGGTTGCCGAACACGGCGTTGCCCTTGACCACGCCCGGCGTCAGCATCGCCACGCTGACGATGTCACGCGGCACCGCCAGCGTGTTCAACTGGGCCGCCGAGAACGTGGTGCGCGTTTCCACCGAGCTGACATCGATCGGCGGCATGGCATTGGCGGTCACCGTCACGATAGATAAATTCTTTGTCTGGGCCGCGCCGGGGGTGAGGTTGACCTGAGCGGTCTGACTGGCCACCACCGTCACCTGGCTCGTGCTGACCGCGTTGCCGCTCCGAACCAACTGCACTTCATACCTGCCGCTTGGCAGCGCTGGCACTCGGAACTTGCCGTCTGCGGCAAGGTTGACCGCACGGGACAGGCCCGAATCCAGATTCCTGATGACCACGGTTTCGCCGCCCCCAGGCGTCGCGGTACCGGCGATGTCGCCCGCCGTGCTTTGCGCCATGGCGATGTTGCAGCCCAGGCCCAGGGCAATAGCCAGAGCCAATTGACACAAATGCAGAGTGGATGATGCTTTGCGAGAAGTCATTTCGATGGTTCTCCCTTTAAAGAGCCAAGAGCCTGTCCAAGGCCATCGCGTTGGCCGGTTTGGCTCCCCTCCCATGGCAATGGCGATCAGGCGCACTGGGCGCCGAGTGATCGGCGGGCCGGCGCTATCGCGCCGAATCGCAGCGCCCTCCGCGCTGCGGGAACAAAACAATCAAAACCTTTGTTGCAAGTCAAACTTTGATTTTTGGCCATATTTATTCGCAAGAATGGCTTGGCATTTGGGCTAGCAACGACAAGGTTTGACTTGCCTACCAAGAAACCAACCAGTCCCTACGCCGGTTTCGCTGAGCGCCTACAAGAAGCCTGCGATGCGGCTGACATTCCCGAAGGCCGGGCGCGCAGCGGCACGCTCGCTTTGCGTTTTGGCGTGACAACTGAGGCGGTTCGGCAGTGGCTGCACGGACGGGCCCTGCCCGAGGTCTCTCGCTTGACGGAGATGGCCGAGGAACTGGAATGCAGCCTGGACTGGCTGGTGCTGGGACGGTTGCCGTCCGCAGGCCAAGTGCGTGAGCCGGGAGGCGCCTACAAGACGCTATCGCCGCAGGAAAGGGCCGTGGTAAGTGCGATGCGCAAGCTCAACGCCCGCCGCCGCGGCGGCCTGGTGCAGTTGTTGGCCGATATCTGATCGCCCGACGCCCGTTGGCCTCCCTGTAGGAGCGCACCCAGTGCGCGAAAAGCCAAAAAAACGGCGAAACCAGGCTTCTCTATCCTGCGGCGAAAACGGTCGACGGCGGTAGCGACCCGACGCTGCGGTCGCGCACTGGGTGCGCTCCTACACAGGGGGACGGAAGGCGCTCAGTAGCGCTGCACGCCTTCCACATGACACTGCTGCAACGACTTGGTGGCAGTCTGCGCGCCGGTATCGTCGCCGGCACGTTCGCGCAGCTCGGCGATGGTCTGCCAATTGCGCGCACACAGCGGCCCCAGACGCGGGCCCAGCTCCCACGAGCGCTGCGCAAGCTTTTCGGCGTTGGCGTAATCCTTGAGGCGGATCGCCAGTTCGGCGCGGTCCTGCAGCAGATCCGGCGAATTGGGGCTCAGCTTGAGTGCCTGGTCGAGCTTGACGGCCGCCGCATCGTACTGGCCGGTGCGCATGTCGCCGGCTGCCGCGTCCTGCAAGGTGGCCACGCCCGGCTCACGCAACGGATTCACGTCGATGGCGGACTTTTCCTTGTCACCCGCGGCGTGGATGGACGCCAGCATCTGCTCGTCGGAATGGGTTGGACGCGTCGTCTGTTGCGACGGTGCGCTGGGCTGGCTGCAGGCAGCGAGCAAGAGGGCGGCCAGCGTCGCTGGCACGGCAGTACGAGGGAAAGGACGCGACATGATCAATCTCGAATGGGAGCCGTGGAGACCGGTGCGGGTGCCTGGTCACCGCCGCCGAACAGATTGCCGACGTGCTGCCAGAAGCAGCCCTCGGCATCTTGCGACAGTGTACCGGCCACTACCGGTAGTTGCCGCGCTCCCTCGCACCCCTGTTCCGTGCGCTTGCCATTGGAAGGATTGATCCAGGCAAGCTCGAGACCCTCGCCAGGCGCTGCCGACAAGGGCTTGGTCGGCAGCTTGCGGAACAACTCCTGCCATGCGCGCAGGCTGCCTGTGGCGCCATACAGGCCGCTCGGCTTGTTATCGTCGCGGCCCATCCAGAACACGGCCAGATGCTCGCCGGTAAAGCCGGCGAACCAACTGTCGCGCATATCGTTGCTGGTGCCGGTCTTGCCCGCTGCATTGAGGTAGGCCAGGCCGGAACTGCCGACGGACGCCGCCGTACCCGAACGCGTCACCTGCTGCATGGCCCACGTCACCAAGCGCACGGCGGACTGGTATTCACCCGGACCGGTCTTCACTTCGTAACGCTTGATAGTCTGGCCCTTGCCGTCGACCACACCGCGCACGGCGACCAGCGGCAGGGCATGACCGTCGGCGGCGATGTACTGGTAAAGCTGGGTCGCCTGCAACGGCGACATGTCCAGCGCACCGATCAGCAGCGACGGACTCGGGTTCACATCGGTGAGGCCAAACGATTCCAGGAAGGCCTTGATGCGCGACACGCCGATATTCATGCCGAGATTGATGGTGGCCAGGTTCCACGAATGCACCAGCGCGTCGACCATCGGCACCGGGCCATGCGAATCGCCTTCGTCGTTCTTCGGCGTCCACATGGTGCCGTCGGGCTGCTTCATGCTGATCGGCTCATCTTCGATCACGCTGCCGAGATTCCAGCGCTCCGGTTGTGCCAGCGCCACCAGGTAGACCAGCGGCTTCACCAGCGAACCGATCGGGCGACGCGCATCGAGTGCGCGGTTGAAACCCTGGTCGCCAGGCAGCTTGCTGCCCACCACCGCCAACACGGCGCCGGTCTGCGCTTCGGTGATCACGGCGGCCGCCTGCGCGGCGTCACCACGCTTGCCGAGGCTGCTCATGGTGGTCGTGATCGCCTGCTCCGCATACAGCTGTGCAGCCGGATCCAGCGAGGTAAAGACACTGAGATTGCCGTTGGCAAGCGTCTCGTCGTCGAAGTCGGCGGTGATCTGATCACGCACCAGCTGCATGAACGCCGGGAAGCGGTTATGCGGCAACTGGCCGATGCTGACGATGCCAAGCGGGGTGGCCTGCGCGGCCTTCGCCTCATCCGCCGTCATCACACCGGTTTCGACGAACTGCTCGAGCACCAGGTTACGGCGCGACAACGCGCGCTCGGGATAGCGGCGCGGGTCGTAATAGCTCGGCCCCTTCACCATGCCGATCAGCAGCGCCATCTCCTGCGGCTTGAGGTCCTCCATGCGGCGACCGAAGTAGAACTCCGACGCGGCGGCAAAACCGTGCACCGCCTGGCTGCCTTGCTGACCGAGGAAGACCTCGTTGACGTAGGCTTCGAGGATGCGGCTCTTGTCGTAGTGCGCCTCGATCAGGATCGACATCAACGCTTCGTTGAATTTGCGCGTGAAGTTCTGTTCGCGATCGAGGAACAGGTTGCGTACCAGCTGCTGGGTCAGGGTGGAACCGCCCTGCACCGTGTGGCCGGCGCGCAGGTTGGCGAACGAGGCGCGCAGGATGGCCGTGAGATCGATGCCGAAATGATGCTTGAAGTCGCGGTCCTCGACGGCCTGCAGACCCGACAGCAACATCGGCGGTACATCCGCCAGGCGCACGATGCGGCGCTCTTCCTGTTGCGAGCCGTACAAGGTGGCGATCCGCGCCGGGTCGAGATGCGTCAGCTCGATGCTCTTGCCGCTGCCGATGTCCTTCACACCGGCGACCTGCCCCTTGCCCAGCGCCACGCGAACGCGCTTCGGCACCTCGCCACCGTCAGGCCCGGCATAGCCACGCGAGGCAATCGTGTAGGTGCTGCCCTCCTTCAGCCAGGTGCCGGCCACCTGGCCATGGCCATCGTTGCCATAGCCGGCGAAGGTCAGCTCCAGTTCCAGCGCCGCCGGCGTCATCGGCGTGCCAGGAGCCAGCGCGAGCGGCCGCGCGTAGATGCGCGTGGGCACCGCGAATACCAGATCGTTGAAGCGATCCTGCACGCGCTTGTTCAGCACCAGCGTGTAGGGCAGCACGAAGCCGAACAGCAGGCCCATGCAGATCCAGAACGGGATGCGCACCCAGGGCCACACGGCGTGGGTGAACGAGCGTAGGCGGGGCAAGAAGGCCAAGGAAGGGAAATCCCGAACAGGAAGGCAGGGGGGATCATAGGGCCTGCTGCCCGGCGGGCATCTGAACGCAGACCGTGGTTTGTGGCGCGAGGGAGGCAACGCTGAGGCCGCCAGGGGACCTTACGCCTTCCTGTAGGAGCGCACCCAGTGCGCGATCACGGCCTCACCGCTCCGTTGGTTTGTCGCGCACTGGGTGCGCTCCTACAGAGGGGCAGAAGGGGTCCAGCACGTGGCGTCGGGGTGAAAAGGCCGAGGCGAGACGCCCAGCAGGCGCTGGACGCCGCTATTGTCGGCGATCAGGTCGGCATCCAGCCGGGTGAGCGGCCCACGCAGGCGTGGCACGGCGTGGCGACCCAGGCGCAACAGCCAGGCCGGCAACGGTACGGGCAACGTGGCCACCGGCAGACTGGCGCGGACGCGGGCGAACATCTCGGCCGCGGGGAGACGCTCGCCGCCGCCCAGCGGCAGCACGCGCCCGGCGGCTGCGGGCTGGTCGAGTGCCGCCATCACCGCTTGCGCGATGTCATCGGCGTGGACGGGCTGGCGCAGCCCCCGGCCGGCGAGTAGCGGGAACACTCGCTGGCGGATGGCCCGGCGGGCGATCGGACTAAGGCTCTTGTCCAGGCCGGCGCCGTAGATCAGCGTGGGACGGAACACCGTCCACGGATAGCCGTGACGTTCGCACTCGGCCGCGAGGGCCGCCTCACCGTCACGCAGCATCTGGGAGATGGCGCGTTCGGCCGGCACGTCGGACGCCTGCTTGGATTCGGCGCTCATCGAACTGGTCGCGATCACACGCAATCCAGGCGCCGGGTCGAGCGTCGACAGCCATTGGGACACCGGCAGCAGCGGTCCGAAACTGATGACGGCTGACGGGTTCTGGATGACCGGCATGGCATCCGGCAACCGCCCCTTCACCCAGGTGACACCGGATTCAGCGACGTGCGCTTGCCGGCTGATCGCCACCACGTTTTCGCCGCGCGCCCGCAGGCGCGGCAGCAGGAAATGGCCAATCTGACTGCTGGCACCGAACACCACCACGGTCATACAGGCATCCTCAGGAACCGGCCTGCAGGCGCGCCGCCAGCGTGGCCAGACGCGGATTGCCTGGCGCCAGCTTGCGTGCCCTGTCCAGCGACTGGGCCGCACTGGCACGGTCACCTTGCTGCAGCTGCTGTTCGGCCTGGTCCAGCCAGGCATTGGCCAGACGCTGGCGCAGCTCGCCCTGCCCTGCAGCGCCCGGGGAGAGATCACCGAGATCCGCGAGACGATCCCCAGCCACTTGCAGATTGCCGCTCGCGAGGGCCTGGTTGAACTGGTTCATGGCCAGGCTGGGCAACGTTTCCAGTCCGTGCCGTGCCGATTCGTTATTGCCATCCAGCGCCAGTGCGCCGCGATAGAGATCGTAAGCGCTGTCGCCCGGAGGCAGCATGAGCTTGCCCTGCTGGGCGGCGGCATCGGCACGCTGGATCATCCGCGCGAGGTCGGCGCTCTGCTGCGGCGTGAGCGCCGGATGCTGGGTTGGCCCCGCCACATTCTCCGCGTCGCCCGCGACCGGGAGCGCGGCCGACGCCTTGTGGGTGTCGCCCAGGCGCGCCTTGGCCGCGGCAAGATCGCCCGAGTGGGGCGCCAGTTCGGCCGCCTGGTCGAGCAGCGTGCGCGCCTGCGCATGGTCGCCGCTATCCAGCGCCGCATTCGCTTGCATGATCAGCGCCTGTGCCACTTGAGCAAGCCCGGCCTTGGCATCGGCGTTGTCGGGATCGAGGGCCAGCGCCGCCTTGTAATGGGCGAGCGCCGTGTCGTCGCCGTCACCACTGATGCGGCCCGCGCGCATCGCGTCCTGTGCTTGACTGATGGCGTCGGCCAGCGCAGCGCCGTCCGCCTTGTCCGCCGGCACCAGCGCCGCGCGCAAGGCGGGCAATTCGCCATAGTTGGGGATGAGTGCGGCCAGTCGATCCACCAGGGCGGAGGCTGCCGCCCGATCGCCCGCATCCAGCGCCTTATGCGCCTGGCTGGCAAGCGCTTCGCCCACCTTGTCCAGCCCATGCGCGGCGACGGCATTGTTCGGGTCAGCGCCAAGCACGCGCCGGTACAGCGTGCCGGCGCCATCGTCGCCGTCCAGCTTGCCGGCATCGAAAGCGAGTTGCGCCTGCTCGATCAGGTGATCGGTCTGTAGCGGACCCGTGCGAGCGGAGGCCAGCGCCTGAGTCAGGCGATCGACGTCACTGCCGCCACCGAGCAGCTCGCGCGCGGCGGCCAGCGCCTGGTCGGCATCATCCAACTTGCCGGCCTGCAACGCCGCGTCGGCGCGTGCGATCTCAGCCAACCCGACCTTGCGCAGACCATCGCGGGCACGGTCGTTATCGGGCTGCAGCGCGCGGGCGGCTTCGAACAGCTCGCGCGCGCTGCTGCCGTCATTACCGTCCAGACGTCCTTCCTGCAAGGCGACCTCGGCGCGGCCCAGGACGCCATCAAGCTCGGTGCTTGGCACCAGGCCGCGCAACTTGTCCTGCTCCATCCACAACGTGGTGCCAACGCCAATCACCAGCAGCAGCAACAGCGGGATCAACCAGCCACGACGGCCCGATCGGGTTGGCGGCCGCGACGGCACGCTGCGACGACGCTCCGGATCCAGTGTGACCTGCGGCAAGCCATCGCCTGACGTCGTCCCTGGCGAAGGCGCATCGTCCAGATGATCGAGGTCGCCCAGCGTAGGTTCGGTACGGCCCTGCGATCCGTGGTCGTGCGGGTCTTTGCGTCCGTTCATGGGTTCACGAAGGTGGGATCAATCGTCCGAAGCTTAGCATTGCGCCGGCGCGGCACCCGCCCTGTCACGCGCGCCGTTCAGCCGACGCTGACTCGGCGAGCGTCGACCACATTAGGCATCGCGACCAACCGCCCGAGCAGGCCGGAAAGCTGCTCGAAATCGCGTACGCGCAAGGTGAAGCGCATCTCCACCTCGCCGCTCTGGGCGAACACCCGGCTGGACGAGGCAATGATGTGGGTGCCCGCATTGCTGATCATGCTGGTGACGTCCTTCTGCAAGCCCTTGCGGTCGTAGCCGTGCAGCTCGATCTCCACTTCATAGGCCTGCGCGGACGCCTTGCCCCATTCCATATCGATGACGCGGTCCGGATCGCGCCGCGCCAACCGCGCCAAGCTGACGCAATCGGCGCGATGCACCGAGACGCCACGCCCGTGAGTGACGAAGCCACGCACCGCATCACCGGGCAGCGGCTGGCAGCAGCGGGCCAGCGTCGTGAGCAGGTTGCCCACGCCCTCGATGCTCAGGGCACTGTGATCGCGCGGCGCCTGACGCGATGACGTCGGTGCCGCCGATTGGGTCACCGGTGGCGGTGACGCGGCTTCCTGCAGCACGCGTGCGATCTGCCCAGGCGCGACTTCACCTAGCGCCAGCGCTACCAGCAGTTCGTCATGCGTCTTGAGGTGGAAGTGCGCGGGCAGCTTGGCCAGGTCGGCTGTGGGCAAGGCAAGCCGTTTGATCTCGCGTTCGAAGATGGTGCGGCCCGCCGCCAGGTTGGCGTCATGCGCGATGCGGCGGAACCACGTGCGCACTTTTTCCTTGGCACGCGAGGTATGCAGATACCCGTGATGCGACGACAGCCAGTCGCGGCTGGGCTCGGCTACCTTGGCCGTGAGCACTTCCACGCGATCACCACTGTGCGGCTGGAAGGTCAGCGGCACGATGCGCCCATTGACCTTGGCGCCACGGCAGCGATGACCGACTTCCGTATGCACGTGATAGGCGAAGTCCAGCACGGTGGCGCCGCTGGGCAGATCCACCACTTCACCCTTGGGCGTGAGCACGTAGACGCGATCTTCGAGCAGCTCGGTCTGCAGTTCGGCCGCCAGGTCGCCGTCACTGTCGGCGCGCGGTTCGAGCAGGCGGCGCATCCAGGCGATCTTGGCCTCGAACTCGCTGTCGGCGCTGCCACCTTCCTTGTAGCGCCAGTGCGCCGCCACGCCCAATTCATTGATGCGATGCATCTCGTGCGTGCGGATCTGCACTTCCAGCGTCTTGCCGCGCGGACCGATCACCGCCGTATGCAGCGAGCGGTAATCATTGCCCTTGGGCCGCGCGATGTAATCGTCGAATTCGCCAGGCAAGTGCGGCCACAGCGTGTGCACTACGCCGAGCGCGCCGTAGCAATCGGCCACGCTGTCCACCAGCACCCGTACGGCGCGGATATCGTACAGATCGGAGAATTCCAGCGCCTTGCGCTGCATCTTCTTCCAGATCGAATAGATGTGTTTGGGCCTGCCGGCCAATTCCGCTCGAATGCCGGCGGCTTCGAGCGATCGATACAGCACGTCCAGCGATTCGCGGATGAATTCTTCGCGGTCGCTGCGACGCTCGTCGAGCAGGCGCGCAATACGCTTGTAGGTATCCGCATGCAGGTAGCGGAAGCCGAGGTCCTCCAACTCCCACTTGAGCTGCCAGATACCCAGGCGATTGGCCAACGGCGCATGGATGTCCTGGGTCAGGCGCGCCAGCAGCTGGCGCTCGCTTTCCGGCAACGCACTCGCCGCGCGCATGCGAGCCAGCTGGCGCGCCAGCAGGATGAACACCACGCGCAGGTCGCGGATGATCGCCAGCAGCAGGCGGCGCAGACCCTCGGCGCCGTGGTCGGCGCCATGTTGCGCGTGCAGCGCCCAGACCCGCTCGGCCGCTACCTGGCCGGCCACCAGTCGTTGCAACTCGGCGGGCAAGGCCGGTTCGCGCTGTGCCCACAAGGCCGGGTCGAGCCGCGCCACCTCGAACCACAGAGCGGCGGCCTGGGTCTGTGCGTCACAACCAAGCATCGCGAGCAGGTCGAGCACATCCACGCCTTCGGCACGGCTCACCGGCAGCGGCGCACATGCCTCCAGCGCCTCGACCAGGACGGACGGGATGTTGTCGGCGCGACTGCGCCACTCGGCAAGATCCGAGCTTGCGTTGGGGGCGACTTGAACCATGCGGTCATTCTAGTGCAGGCGTGCCCTGCGCCCGCGCCTCTTATGAATCGCCGGTTCATGGCGTGTATGCTGCGCCAGCGCCGTTACTTCCCCATGATCGAGAGGATTGCCCCATGCGCCTGGCCCGTCTGCTGCCGTTGATGATGAGTGTTGCCCTCGCTGTTCCCGTGATCTCGCACGCTGCTGACCAGTACGTACCGCTGCAGCAGCGCATGTCCCCGGAAGAGTTCAAGGCCGCCGGCCTGGACAAGCTCTCGCCGGACGAGCTGAAGAACCTCGACAGCTGGCTGAGCGGCCACGCCAAGGTCGCTACCAAGATGGTCGACCAGGCCGGCAAGCCGGTGTTCTATCCGAGCAGCGAGAAAGCCGGCCCGATCCAGGCGCGCGTGCAGGGCAGCTTCACCGGCTTCAGCGGCCACGGCGAGTTCACCCTGGACAATGGCCAGGTGTGGAAGCAGGCCGACACCGCCAGGATTTCGTGCCTGAGCAGCAACAACCCGAAGGTGACGATTCGTCGCTCGCTGATGGGCAATTGGATGATGGCGGTGGACGGCTGTAACGACACCACGAGCGTGGTGCGGACGAAGTAAGGGCTTTTGCCTGTCATCCCGGCTTTCGCTGGGATGACGAATTATTCAAGGCATCGCTAAGCGAGGTTTTCCAACGCACGGTTCAGGCGCTTGGCGGAAACCGGCTCGGCCGTCTTCAGTTCCTGTGCGAATAGCGATACGCGCCATTCCTCGATCAACCAGCGCAATTCATCCAGTCCCTCGCTACCTGCCGCGCGATGCTTCAGGTACTCGCGCCAGAACGGCAGCACCTGCAGCATGCGTTGCTGGTCCTTGGCCGGGTCCTGGCGCAGACGCTCCGCGCGCAAACGCATGGCCTTGAGATAGCGCGGATAGTGCGCCAGTCGCACGGTAGGCAGGTCGCGCAGGAAACCAGGGACCAGCAAGCCATCGAGCTGCTCGCGCAGATCGTCGTAGCTGGCGCGTGCAAAACCCATCAGCGGTGGTTGCAGCCAAGGCTTCAACTCGGCCTGCGCCTCAATGATGGGCTCGGCCAGCTTCAACCGCTCCACCGCTGCGGCGAACAACTCACGCGCGGCCTGTGTATGCAATGCCTCGAACGTACCCGCAGTACGCACATCCAGCGGATGACGTTCCAGCAGATCGCTGAAACCGCCTTCCACCAGATCTTCGCGCAAGCCGTCCACGCCACCGAGCGGTGCGTATTTGAGTGCTAGCGGATTGCCGACCGGCAGGCGCCTGCGCGCCTGTTTCATTTCGCTGGCCAAGGCGTTGCGCAGCAGGCGCACAACACCCTGGACATGCGCTGCGCGTGCCTCGTCGCTGCGCTCGAATACCCGCAACGCGACCGTCTCGCCGAGATCGACCAGGGCCGGAAAAGCAAGCAAACCACCGGCCGAACGCACCTGGCTGGGAATCTCCTCGAAATCCCAGCTGGCGATGTCTTCGCGGGTCAGTTCGATATCGGTCTTGCGCGAGAAGGCTTCGCGCGCCTGGCCCTCCCATTGCGCGCGCATATCGGCGAGATCACGACCCGCCGCGAGCGTGCGCCCGTTTTCGTCATGCAGGCGAAAGCGCATGCGGAAGTGCGCGGGCAGCTCCGCGACGTCGAATTCGCCCGCCGATATATCCACACCGGTGGCGCGCTTCAGGAAAGCGGCCAGCGCCTTGGTGACCGGTTCGTCGCGTGACGCCTCCGCCTCGACGAAAGCGCGGGCGAAATCCGGGGCCGGTACAAAATTGCGTCGTAGCGCCTTGGGCAGACCTCGGATCAACTCGGCCACCTTCTCTGCGAGCAATCCCGGCACCAGCCATTCGCAGCGCGCGGCGGGAAGCGCGTTCAACATGGACAGCGGCAAATGCAGGGTGACGCCGTCCGCCTCGTCGCCGGGCACGAACCGATATTCGAGTCGGTACTTTTGCGGCGGGATATCCAACGAAGCAGGAAACGCCCGCGGATCGAGCCCCGCGCCGCCACTCATCACATCATCCAGCGACCAGCGCAACGCTGCCTGCTCCGCGGGACGTGCCTTGCGATACCACGCATCGAGCGCGCGGCTATCGGCGATGTCCTGCGGCAGCTTGCCTTCGAAGAAGCCGACCAGCTCGTCCTCATGACGCAGCAGGCCTTCGCGGCGCTGCTTGGCCTCGATGCCATGCGCGTCTTCCAGCACGCGCTGGTTGGCGCGGATGAAGTCCGCCCGTGCGTCGATGTCGCAACGCACCAGTGCCTCGCGCAGGAAGATCTGGTGGGCAAGCGCCGGATTCTGCCGCTGGAACGTCACCGGTCGACGCTCGACCAGGGTGAGTCCGAACAGGCTCACCTGCTCGTACGCGACAACATGGCCGCGCTTGCGCGACCAGTGCTCGTCGCGGCACGACGAGCGCAACAAGTCTGCGGCCTGCTGTTCGATCCACAGCGGCTCGACACGGGCGCACATCATGCCCCACACGCGGCCACCGACATCGAGGATCTGCGCGGCAAAGATCCAGTTCGGCGGCACCTTCGACAGCGCCGAGCCGGGGAATACCTGGAAGCGGCGTTCGCGCGTGCTGCGATAGACGCTCTTCTCGTCCTTGTGGCCTACCTGGGTGGGCAGCCCGGCAAGCAGGCTGCGGTGGATCGCTTCGTAGTGCAGCGCCGCTTCGCTCTCACTCCCTCTCCCCTCTGGGGAGAGGGCTGGGGTGAGTGGCGGGTGCTCGCGGGAAGCTTGCCCATCTCGCTTCTTCTCGGCGACGGCAGGTTTACCCTTTGCAGCTTGTCGCAAGATTGGCCCCTCATCCCGGCCTTCTCCCCGGAGGGGAGAAGGAGAAGTGAAGTGCCACCCTAGTTCCTGCACCACCAACAACAATTGCCGGTGCAGCTCGCGCCATTCGCGCATGCGCATGAAGCTGAGGAAATGCCGCGAACACCAGTCGCGCAGCTTCGACTGGGTCAGGTCTTCATGCGCCTTGCCGTACTCGCGCCACAGATTGATCACGCCCACGAAATCGGACTTGGGATCGGCGAAGGCGGCATGTGCCGCATCGGCCTGCTGGCGTGCATCGGCCGGACGCTCGCGCGGGTCCTGGATGCTGAGGAAGGACACGACGGCCAGCACGTCACGCAGGCTATGCAGCTTTTCCGCTTCCACCAGCATGCGCGCCAGCTGCACGTCGATCGGCAGACGAGCCACGGTGCGGCCGATCGGCGTGAGATGACGCGCCTCGTCGATCGCCGAGATCTCGGCCAGGCGGCGATAACCATCGGCCACCACGCGCGGGTCGGGCGCTTCGAGGAAGGGAAACTGGTCCACGTCGCCCAACTGCAGCGAGAGCATGCGCAGGATCACGTTGGCCAGCGACGAGCGCAGCAGCTCCGGATCGGTATACGCGGCGCGACTGTTGTAGTCGGCTTCGTCGTAGAGGCGATAGCAGATGCCCGGCCCCACACGCCCGCAACGCCCCTTGCGCTGATCGGCGGCGGCCCGCGAAATCGGTTCCACATGCAGGCGTTCGAGCTGGCTGCGCTGGCTGTAGCGCTTGACGCGCGCCTGGCCGGAGTCGACCACGTAGCGGATGCGCGGCACCGTCAGCGAGGTCTCGGCCACATTGGTGGCCAGCACGATGCGTCGTTTCGGACCCGGCTTGAACACCCGGTCCTGGTCGCCCGCGGAAAGTCGCGCATACAGCGGCAGCACTTCGGTTTCGCGGTATTGCCGGCGCGACAGCAGCAAATGCGTGTCGCGGATCTCGCGCTCGCCGGGCATGAAGATCAGCACGTCGCCGCGCGGGTCGTCGTGAGTGATCTCGTCGAGCACCGCAGCCACGTGCTCGGCACTGCCCTGCTGCATGTCGCCGGCCCGCTGTCCGCGCTTTGCTGCCATTTCAACGAGCGAGCGCCAGCGCACTTCCACCGGATAGGTGCGCCCTTCCACCGACACGATCGGCGCGCCGCTGAAATGCTCGGCAAAGCGCTCGGTATCGATGGTGGCCGAAGTGACGATGATCTTCAGCGTGGGCCGCTTGGTCGCCAGCCGCTTCAGATAGCCCAGCAGGAAATCGATGTTGAGGCTGCGCTCATGCGCCTCGTCGATGATGATGGTGTCGTACGCGCTGAGCCACGGGTCGCCCTGGGTTTCGGCCAGCAGGATGCCGTCGGTCATGAACTTGATCAGGCTGCGCTCGGACACCTGGTCGTTGAAGCGCACCTGGAAGCCGACCTGCTCGCCCAGGGTCGTGCCCAACTCCTCCGCCACGCGGCGCGCCACCGAGCGCGCGGCCAGCCGGCGTGGCTGGGTGCAACCGATCATGCCCGCTTCGCCGCGGCCGGCCGCCAGGCACAGCTTGGGCAGCTGGGTGGTCTTGCCCGAGCCGGTCTCACCGGCGATCACCACCACCTGGTGCTTGCGGATCAGCTCGACGATCTCGTCGGCACGGGCGGTGATGGGCAGCGATTCGTCCAGGCGGATCGCCGGCTTCGCGTCGACGCGAGCGCGGCGCTTGGCCGCGGACACCTCGATATCCGCGGCCAGCGCCGTCAGCTTTCTTTCATCGAAGCGACGCGAGAGCTCGCGCAGACGGCCTTGCAGCCGGCCGTAGTCGCGACTGGAAACGTGGTCCAGCGCCTTGCGCAGATCGCGCAGACGGGCGTCGGATGCGGAGGATGGGGGGGCGGAGGCATGGGTCATCGGACCGCACATGATAGCCGCTGACTATCGCCCGTATCGGAAGGATTCATTTCTCGACGCGTATCCAGCCCGATAAGGTGGCTTCCAGGTTCCACCCCTACCCCTCAAAAGGAGCAAACCATGGCCATTTCCATCGGTATCGCGAAGAAGGACCGGGAGCAGATTGGCAAGCAGCTGTCCAAGCTGCTGGCCGACACCTATTCGCTGTACCTGAAGACGCACAGTTTTCACTGGAACATCACGGGTCCGCAGTTCAACAGCCTGCATACCATGTTCGAGACCCAATACAACGAACTGTGGCTGGCCGCCGACGAGATCGCCGAGCGCATTCGCACCCTGGACGTGTTCGCTCCTGGCTCCTATAGCCAGTTCGGCAAGCTAACCTCCATCAAGGAAGAAGCGGGCGTCCCGGAGTGGAAGGACATGGTGGGCCAGTTGGTCGAAGGCCACGAGATCGCCGCGCACACGTCACGCGAAGTCATCAAGGCGGCGGATGCCGCCGGTGACGAAGGCACGGCCGATATCGTGACCGGGCGCCTGAAGGAGCATGAGAAGACGGCGTGGATGCTGCGCTCGCTGTTGAAGTGAGCACTTGGCTCCCTCTCCCCTGCGGGGAGAGGGTTGGGGTGAGGGGGCAATCTTGCGGTGAGCCTGGTTCGAAGTCGGCTTCGAATGTGTTCTATCGCGAGCACCCGCCCTTTATCCCCTTTTCGGGGCTCACCTCGGTCCTCTCCCCGGAGGGGAGAGGAAGAAAGGCATTACGGCCTGGCTTCCAGCACCAGGTTGAACGGCGTTTCGGTGGCGCGGCGGAATTGGCGGAAGCCGCCGCCGTCGACCACGACTTGGCGCAGGCGCTTCTCACCGGCCTGCGCGCCCAGCGCCGGCCCTTTGCGCGCCAGCGACACCGGCACGCAGATCTGCGATGAGGCGGCGTAGTACACGCGTCCCACCGGATTCAGATTTTCCTGCACGCTGTCGCCGGCAAACGGCTCGACAATCATGCAGCTGCCATCGCTCTTGAGCGCTTGGTGCGCATGTCTGGCCGCGCCGACCGGATCGCCCATGTCGTGCAGGCAATCGAAGAACGCGATCAGGTCGAAATTCCTGCCGGTGTAACCGGTGGCATCCGCCACATCGAAACGCGCGTTCTCCACGCCAGCCGCTTTGGCGCGTTCGCGCGCAACGTCGATCGAAGGCGCGTGGTAGTCATAGCCCACGAACTCCGACTCGGGAAACGACTGCGCCATCAGGATCGTGCTCGCGCCGTGGCCGCAGCCCACATCGGCGGCGCGACCGCCCCGACGCAGCTTGTCCACCACACCGTCCAGCGCCGGCAGCCACGCGGTAATCAGGTTCGCGTTGTAGCCGGCGCGGAAGAAACGCTCCGTGCCATGGAACAGGCAGGGGTGATGCTCACCCCATTCCATGCCGCGACCACTGCGGAAATTGGCGAGCGTGCGCTCCTTGGCGTGGAACGTCGCCTCGACGATGGAATAGGCACCCGGCAGGTCGACCGGCCCGTTGGGGTCGGCCAGGCATAGCGCCTGCTCTTCGCTCAAGCCGTAGGTTCCGCTGGCTTCGTCGAACTCCACGTAGCCGCCGGCCGCCTGATTGCCCAGCCACTCGCGCACGTAACGCTCGAAGGTGCCCGTACGCTGGGCCAGTTCGGCGGGCGTGAGCCGTGCGCCGGCCAGTGCCTTGTAGAAACCGAGTTCGTCGCCGATCTGGATCAGGGTGGCGCTCACCGCGGCCCCCAGGTCGCAGACCGCCTTGCCCAGGAACGCCTGCAGTCGTTGTTCGTCAATGGCCATGACACAACTCCGTGACACCGCCCACGCGACGGTGGAGTAGGATCAAAAGCTCTGCATACGCCACCACCGAGATGAGCGCCTGTCCCAAACCGGACAGCCCGAAAGCACTAGGTTCCGTGGCGGGGAGCCCCCCATGCATCCGAATGCACCGTCGGTGGACGCCCTCCACGCTCCCGCGTCGACACGCGATGAAGCCCGGCACGATGCCGGCGCTTCTGCCGCCGTCCTGGGCGAACTGCTTGATCAACTGCTGATCGGCGTCATCCTGGCCGATGCGGACTCGCGCCCGTGGTACGCCAATCGCGAAGCGCGCCGCCTCCTTGCCAGCCATGATGGTCTGGCTGAAGGTCCCGATGGGCTGAGGGCTAGCACGACCGCCGGCACCCGCCGTCTGCGCCATGCCTTGGCGCTGAGGGGCCTGGCACCGGCAAGCGACCGTGACGCGTCAGCGGCGCGCTATTTGTCGCTGCCCCGACCGGGCCTTTCGCGACGAGCGCCTTTGCTGCTCACCTTTTCGGCGCTGTCCGGGTCGCCGGGTCGTACGGCGATCTTCATCGATGTCCCCGAGCACCTTCAGCCGGTTTCCCGTGGGGCCATGGCGGAAGTGTTCGGACTCACCCCACGCGAGGCGGCCCTGGCCGCCCTGCTGGCGGACGGTCACGAACTGCGCGATTGCGCCGGTCTCCTGGCCATGGGTGAAGGCACCGCTCGCAACCACCTCAAGCACGTGTTCGAGAAGACCATGAAACACAGCCAGGGAGCGCTGGTGGCACAGTTGTGCCGTATGGTGGGGCCCTATCGCTAGAGATCGCCGGCGCAGGCCGCCATCCCACTGTATTCATGACTGAAGCTAGATTCACGCTTTGACCCGGCGGCCCCGCAGAAGCTATGCAAAGCGCGGAGATCGGACGTTTGCAGACAACACGGGCCTGACCTGGCGCTGACCACTCCACCCTCTCTTTATTGAGGGAAATGCGCTGCATGGTTAAGCTCCTCACGCTTTTCGGCCTCGTGTGAGGCAGCCACGGGGATCGTTTTGAGCGCCACACCAACCAAGAGTCTGGTTTCATATTCCAAGTACCTCGCGTTGCGCTTGAGCGGTTGCCAGGCGGCGGCGCGTGGCGCAGCGCCTGCCTGGCTGACAGGTCAAGCCGCGCGCCGCCGCCTGGC